>JBGTHR010000255.1:0-3056 GCA_041746095.1 Gammaproteobacteria bacterium
AAGGTCGGCACACACATTAGCAGCATGGGAACTCCGGGTTGCTATGCTCATCAGCCCGGCGCCCGTTCGCGCAGCGGCCTCGGCCGCCAAGCGCATTGCACCCGCCATGCCCCGGTCACCGCCTATTATAAGCACATGACCAAAATGTCCTTTATGACTGATGAGCGATCGTGGTTGCAGATGAGCGAAGTAATCCTCTAATGCGATGCGATAAGCCGATGGCTGATGTGCGGAATATATGTCCTTAGGAACTTGCAGGTCGTCAAATACAATCTCACCACTATACTCGGCCGCTTGTCCGGTAAATAAACCCTGCTTCAGGCCGATGAAACTGATGGTCGCCTCGGCGCGCACTGCGATTCCCAGAATATTGCCGGTATCGCTATGCAAACCGGAAGGGATATCGACAGCCAGCACTGGCGCGCTGTGTCGGTTGATCGCCTCTATGACGTGCCGCCACTCACCCATGACCTCACGCTCAAGACCGGTACCGAGCAGTGCATCAACAATCACATCGGCCTCCGGTAATGCATCGGTATAACAGGATTCAATTATACCGCCTGCAGACTCATAATCCTGTCTGGCCCTGAGTGCATCACCGCTAATTCGACCCGCATCACCGATTTGCATTACCTGCACTTTTAAACCTGCCTTCAGAGCAAGGCAGGCAATTACATAACCATCACCGCCGTTGTTGCCGGTTCCGCTCAACACAAGCACGGTCTTGGCAGTCGGCCAACGAGAACGCAAAACATCAAACGCAGCACGGCCCGCGCGCTGCATCAGAATGTAACCCTCGATCGAGAAATCCTCGATCGCGGTTCGATCCAGCTCACGCACCTGGGCAGCGCGGTATAACTCTTTTGGAAGTTGTTTCATAGGGTAATTGTAATACTACCGAGTGCTAAGATACTGCAATGACTGCACACACTCTGCAAATCGATTTCACTACCCTGGCGAATCAAATTCGGGGCTGGGGAAAGGAACTCGGCTTTCAGCAAGTCGGTATCACCGATACTGATCTGGATAGCGCCGGGATTCGCCTGGTTAACTGGCTGAACGATAACAACCAGGGCGAAATGGAATACATGACGCGGCACGGCAGCAAGCGCAGTCGTCCTGCCGAACTGGTTCCAGGGACTCAGCGAATAATTTCTGTACGTATGGATTACTTCCCCCCAAATGGACGCCTACCCGAAGAAGTACTTGATGATTCAAGTCTTGCCTATATTTCACGCTATGCGCTGGGTCGCGACTATCACAAGGTCATACGCACGCGTCTACAGAAACTGGCGGAAAGGATCACAGACGAAATCGGTCCATTTGGATACCGTGCGTTTGTCGACAGCGCACCCGTTATGGAAAAGCCTATCGCCGAAAAGGCCGGGCTGGGCTGGATCGGCAAACATACCAATCTGCTGAATCACAAGGCCGGTTCATGGTTTTTTCTAGGCGAACTATATATTGACCTGCCATTACCCATAGACCAGCCCGCGGAAAACCACTGTGGCAGTTGCCGAAAATGCATCGATATCTGCCCGACACAGGCGATCACCGGGCCCTATCAGCTCGATGCCCGTCGCTGCATCTCTTATCACACTATCGAACTACGCGGTTCAATACCGGAAGAGTTCCGACCCATGATCGGCAACCGCATCTTTGGCTGCGACGACTGCCAGCTCGTCTGTCCCTGGAATAAATTCTCAAAGAAGACCGAGCTTGCCGATTTCGCTATTCGAAACCATCTGGATACAGCTACTCTTGTAGAACTGTTCAACTGGAGCAAACAGGAGTTTCTGCAAAACACCGAAGGCTCGGCGATTCGACGCATCGGCTACGAATGCTGGCTGCGCAATATTGCCGTTGCGCTGGGAAATGCACCGACGAATCCTGAAATTATTCAGGCACTGCAGAGCCGAAGTGAGTATCCATCAGAACTGGTACGCGAACATGTGGCCTGGTCATTGAATCGACATAGTGAGCAAATGACTGATAACTGACACAAGGCAGATAGCGATGATGTATTGGTGGATTAAATGGCAGCGCCTTTCCGGCTTGCAGCATCCATAACCTCTATCATCTCAGGGCATGATCCGTTCGAGACCCTGCACCGTATCAAATCCACGGTCAAAGCTGAGTAACTGACGCAGACCATAGCTTTGCATAATCGCAATGTGTATGGCATCACGCGCCTGTATTTGATTGCGGCCAAGCAGGATATTCTTGGCGGCTTCTGTGTGTTGCACCGTGACCGGGTAGACCTCATCCACCAGTCCCAATAGACAATCAAACGCCGGCTGTATAGCCTCGCGGCGATCAATGGCCGTGTAGCGATGCAGTATCTCCTGCAGCACCTCAGCATCCGTTACCAGCTTGCGGCGTTCGCGAATCACTCGATCAAGAATTAACAAGGCATCGTGTTTGTGCGGATGCTCGGCCCCGATGACGTACATCGGAATATTGGAGTCCACAAATATCAATTAATGCTTATCCTGATAAACCCCGGATAAGTAACCTCGCACGACCTCGTCGTTCATTTGGTCGATATCGGGTGCAGGAAAACCTTGCTGCGCCGCCAAGTGCAGAATACCCAGCTTGTCCTGCGCAGGCGATGCCGGTAAACGCTGGGCATTGTCGCGCAAGGCCTGACGAACCCACTCGGCCAAGGTTTTTCCCTGCCGCCTGGCATGGGCCTTAAAGCGTTCATATTCGCTTTCTTCGATTAGTATCTGCATTCTTTTACTCATACGTGTGAGTCTATGACACTCCTGCCCATGAGTCAATTTATCGGACCGGCTATAGCAAACACCCGGGATTCCGTCCTAGGGCTGCATCCAGGCTACCGGCTGGCTGCTCAATATTGCGGTAGCGCTGGGCAATGCACCGGCCAATCCTGAAATCATTCAGGCACTGCAGAGCCGAAGTGAGTATCCGTCAGAGCTGGTACGCGAGCACGTGACATGGGCCTTGCATTGGCATAACGAACGTCAGCAGCAATGTTTCTCAACACTGACATAATGGAATACCAAGAGACAGTCATATCAGAGGATACAATT
>JBGTHR010000256.1:0-10809 GCA_041746095.1 Gammaproteobacteria bacterium
AGGGTTTTCAAAGGACAGATAATCGCTAACACCAGCGATCTTGCAGGTGCGCCGATACATGCATCCACATCCGGCACGGTTATCGAGATTTCAGACCAACCAGTGGCGCATCCCTCGGGGCTTAACGCACCCTGCATCGTACTGCAGACCGACGGAGAAGATCGATATGCTGAATCGCATCACGACTTGCTCAGGGATCATCATTCACTTGATGCAGAAAGTTTGCGTGCGTGTATTCGCAACGCTGGCATTGTAGGTCTGGGTGGCGCTGTATTCCCCACTGCTGTCAAGCTGCATGCGAGACCGGGGATCCCGCTGCATACGCTACTGATCAATGCTGTGGAATGCGAACCCTACATCACCTGTGATGACATGCTGATGCGTGAACGATCCATAGAGATCCTCAATGGAGTGAGAATACTGCGGGATGTCTTGCATATTGAGGATTGCCTGATTGCACTTGAAGATGATATGCCTGTCGCCTTTGAGGCGATGTGTGCAGCGTTGGGTGGAGAGGTCAGTGATGGAATTCGCATTATCAGGATCCCGGCGATCTATCCTGCAGGAGGTGAGCGCCAACTTATCAAGATACTTCTAGGCAAGGAAGTTCCGCATAATGCTTATCCACTGGATATGGGTATGCTGTGCCTGAATGTCGCCACCGTCGAGGCCATTTTTCAGGCTGTCGCGCACGCCCACCCTCTGCTTTCTCGAATCGTCACTGTCACTGGCCCAGGCGTCAAAGAGCCCCGCAACATCGAGGTCTTGCTGGGGACGGACCTCTCTTTGCTGATTGAGGCCTGTGGCGGTTACACGGATGATATAGACAGGCTGATACTTGGTGGGCCTATGATGGGCTTTGCGCTGCATAGCGATAACCTTCCAGTCACCAAGGCGACAAACTGTATACTCGCTACCACCAGACAGGCCATGCCGCATTCACCACCGGCCATGCCTTGTATACGCTGCATGGGATGCGTACGCGTCTGTCCCGCAAATCTGTTGCCGCAGGAATTGTACTGGCATGCGAGCGCCGCTAATTTTGACAAGGCGCTGGAATATGATTTGTATGACTGCATCGAATGTGGGTGTTGCTCGCATATATGCCCCAGCAATATTCCGCTCGTGCACTACTACCGCTTTGCAAAAGATCGAATTGGCCGCATCCAGCAGGATAAGCTTCAGGCTCAGCATGCGCGTGACCGTTATGAGTCCCGCCAGCTGCGACTCACAAACAAGCAAAAAAACCGGCAGGAACATCTGCAAATCAGAAAGGCCGAGGTCTCATCTGCCGATGCCAGACGGTCAATCATCAACAAGGCCCTTGATCAGGCCAAGGCAAAAAAATCAGCCCACTAAATCGGCTTCTGTTGTAGTGCTTCACTCATAATGCCGGTATTCCTAAGTTACCAGATCTGAATTGATGCAGTTCAACACTGATACTTCACCGCATATTCGAGAATCGAATAGCGTCGGCCGCGTAATGCGGCAGGTCGTGTATGCGCTGATACCGGGGACTCTTGCGATGCTCTGGTACTTCGGCTGGGGAGTGATGCTCAACATTATCATTGCCGTAACCATCGCCGTGTTAGCCGAGGCGCTGATGCTCAGCCTGCGGAAAAAGCCAGTCACATTTTATCTCAGTGACTATAGCGCGGTAGTCACGGGCTGGCTGCTGGCTTTGGCATTACCGCCGCTGGCGCCATGGTGGCTGACAGCCGTGGGCGCCATGTTTGCGATCATCGTCGTCAAACATTTATATGGAGGTATCGGCTATAACCCATTCAATCCGGCCATGGCAGGTTATGTAATGGTGCTGATTTCTTTTCCAGAACAAATGACTCACTGGCCACCACCTTATATGCTGGCTGATTCCCACCTGAATGTATGGCAATCCATTGTTGCCACGTTCTCAGGAAGCCTGCCCGCAGGCTCAGGCTGGGATGCAGTCACCATGGCCACTCCACTGGACAGTATGCGCACTCAGCTGGGGCTCAATTTCACCATTGAAGAGATCCGCAGCAGTCCTTTATGGGGCGATTTTGGTGGCAGAGGCTGGGAATGGATTGCCAACTGGTACATGCTGGGTGGCCTGTGGCTGCTTTACAAAAGAATCATCAGCTGGCATATCCCGGTGGCCATGCTGGCCAGTCTGTTGGCCATCTCCACAGTATTTTATGTGGGTGATCCGGATATCCATCCCCTGCCACTGTTTCATTTATTTAGCGGCGGCGCCATGCTGGGTGCGTTTTTCATCGCCACCGACCCGGTATCTTCCAGCACCACGCCTAAAGGCCGACTTATCTACGCCTCAGGCATCGGCGTGCTTACTTTTGTAATCCGCAGCTGGGGTGGCTATCCGGATGGCGTTGCGTTCGCAGTACTCATTATGAATATGGCCGTGCCACTGATCGATAATTACACACGTCCCAGAGTGTTTGGCCATGGGATTTAAAACCCAAGAAAAGCACGTGAAAGCATAATGACGGACTCAGGAATAGTCAGGACAGCCCTGCCCCTGGTCATATTTGCCATACTGGGCACACTGCTGGTGGCGACAGCCAACCACTTCACTCAGGAACGCATACAGACCAATGAGCATGAAGTTTTGCTCAAGCTCCTGCACTCGCTTATTTCTGAGCATGGCTATGACAATGACATTCTAAATGACGCTCAAGAACTTAAAGGGAAAGTGCTGCAAAGCCAGCATCCGATTTTGATGTATCCCGCATTATTGAACGGAAAACCCGCCGCAGCCATCTTTCGGTTAAGTACGCCCGATGGCTACAATGGCCCGATCCACCTGCTGATAGGTATTGATTACAACACCGAGCATCTACTGGGTGTGCGAGTTCTTGCTCATCGGGAAACACCCGGGCTGGGCGATAAAATTGAGTCTGATCGCAGCGACTGGATATTAAAATTCCTTGACCGGTCGATTGGCAACCCGCTGCTTGAGAGATGGCATGTAAAGAAAGATGGCGGTGAATTTGATCAGTTCACCGGAGCGACAATCACACCCAGAGCCGTAGTCGGGGCCATACGGCGTTGTCTGATATACTTTTCCGAGAACAAAAAAGAACTATTTGCCAAGATTCCACAAAAAACTGAAAAGCCGTCGTGAATACTCATTTCGAAACCATTGTGCGTGATGGTCTGTGGATCAATAATCCGGGGTTAGTCCAGTTACTGGGGCTTTGCCCACTGCTCGCCGTCACCTCCACCGTCGTCAACGGACTGGGCCTGGGACTGGCGACTCTGCTCACTCTTATTGTCTCCAATTGCTCGGTATCCCTTGCGCGGCGCTGGATTCAACCTGAAGTCCGTTTGCCGGTGTTTGTAATCATCATTGCCTGCACGGTTACCGCCATTGAGTTGATAATGAATGCCTATTTTCATGAATTGCATGGCATTCTGGGAATCTTCATTCCGCTGATCGTGACCAACTGCGCCATCTTGGCGCGTGCCGAGGCCTTTGCCTCAAAAAATAACGTCATCGATGCATTCATGGATGCGGTGATGATGGGACTGGGCTTCCTGTTGGTGTTGGTAGCGCTGGGTGGTATGCGTGAACTACTGGGTAATGGCACGCTGTTCAGTAACGCGCAGCTGATGTTTGGCGAAGGGGCAAAAGACTGGATAGTTACACTATCCAGCAACTATCCTGGATTTCTACTGGCAATCCTGCCGCCAGGCGCCTTTATCGGCCTGGGCGTATTGATTGCACTGAAAAACTGGATTGACTCCAGGCTCTCAAGTCCTGCGCCGGCACGGTTGCCCGCTATACCCGTCACTAACTCCTGAGCATTGACTTACTGCGTTAATACCGTGAACCCGCAAAAGCGCAGGCTGATCTTTGAACGTCTCAGCCAGGCGAACCCAAACCCTACTACTGAGCTTAATTACGCATCGCCTTTCGAGCTGCTCATCGCCGTGATTTTGTCTGCCCAGGCCACGGATGTGAGTGTCAACAAGGCGACGGCAAAGCTGTTTGCAGCCGCCAATTCTCCTAAGGCCATCCTCCACCTGGGTGAAGAAGGCCTGAAAGAGTACATACGCACTATAGGTTTGTTCAACACCAAGGCGAAAAACATCCTCAAAACCTGCCGAATGCTGGTGGACTTGCATAGTGGTCAAGTGCCGGAAGACCGGATAGCGCTGGAATTACTGCCTGGCGTCGGCCGCAAAACAGCCAATGTGGTACTCAATACAGCCTTTAGTCATCCCACTATTGCGGTGGATACGCATATTTTTCGCGTGAGTAACCGCACTAATATCGCGCCTGGAAAAAATGTCCTGGAGGTCGAGATAAGACTGCTCAAATTTATCCCTGATGAGTACCGGCAACATGCGCATCACTGGTTGATACTGCTTGGCCGTTATACCTGTGTAGCACGCAAACCAAGATGTAATTTATGCGTCATCAAGGATTTGTGTGAATATCGTGGAAAAACCGCGTAAATTCTGTATGTAGCTGATTACAAATCACTTGAGTCTCGCCTGATTACTAAAACGGCAGGGAATCTTTTGGACATACTGCAGTCTTTATAGGCAAGTGCTGCAGTACTCACCAACCTGTAATTACATGTTTAACAGTGATTTTGACCTGACTCGTATACTAGCGCGCATGGTTGGTCAGGTCGCAGATATATTTTACTCGGCAACCGAACACAGCTCACATTCTGTAAGCAACCAGTCGTATCTGCGGTCAAGTATGTAAATACCAGGGAATTTGTAAATCGCTATAGAAATCGTCTATAGATACTGTCTATTAATAAATGGAGAATCAATTATGTTGAAGAAATCAAGTCTAAAGCCCCTTGCTATCGCCGTTGGCGCCACACTGGTATCAACCATGGCCAGTCTTTCTGTCGCTAATGCAGATGCCAACCCCTTCAGTGTAAATGACTTGTCAACTGGTTATATGGTTGCCGGTGAAGGCAATTGTGGTGAAGGCAAATGCGGTGAAGGTGAAGCAGAGGGTAGTGGCAGCGAAGGTAAGACTGAAGGCAGCTGCGGTGAAGGCAAATGCGGCGAAGGTGAAGCCGAAGCTACTGGCAGCGAAGGTAAAACTGAAGGCAAGGCCGAAGGCAGTTGTGGTGAAGGCAAGTGCGGCGAAGGTGAAGCCGAAGTCGGTAGCGAATAAGGAAAATGAGATATAAGGTAACAAGTGCAGCGGGTAATCTACCGCTATAAGCGCAACGGTCAAATGTCTATACCGGTATTGTGGCCAAAGCGGCGGGTCGATAGGTAATATCGACTCGCCGTTTTTTATACAAGCTACTTAGTCTAGTTCATCCGGTACAGTTGTAATATTAAGCGCTCATTGACCGCACTGACTCCCAATTTTTAGCCGTGAATGTAGACCAACTACCGAATTATGTGCTGACCTTTCTTGAGGTCGCCACCCTGCTGTTTATCTTTGTGGTCGGACTTGGCGTCCTCGCGGTCATCATTTTGTACATCATAGACAAACGCCAGACTCATCAGGCGATACGCCATAATTTCCCGGTAATTGGCCGATTCCGCTACTTCTTTGAACGCCTGGGTGAGTTTTTCCGTCAATATTTCTTCGCCATGGACAGGGAAGAGATGCCTTTCAACCGGGCAGAACGGAGCTGGATTCACCGGGCCTCCAAAAATGTGGACAACACCTCCGCCTTTGGCTCAACACGCGATCTGCGGCCCGTGGGTACGCTATTGTTTGTGAACTGCGCTTTTCCGACTCTGGAGGAAGACGCCGTGGAGGCCAGCCCGGTGACTATCGGCCCAGATTGCGGCACGCCTTATACCACCAAATCCATATTCAATATCTCCGCCATGAGTTTCGGTGCGATCTCCAAACCCGCAGTCCTGGCGTTATCCAATGGCGCGCGTATGGCGGGCTGCTGGCATAATACCGGCGAAGGGGGCCTGTCACCCTATCATCTGCAAGGTGGGGCTGATCTGGTGTTTCAGATCGGTACGGCCAAATATGGCGTGCGTGATCAGCAAGGCAGGTTGAGCGATGATAAATTGAGAGAAGTCGCCGCGCATGAACAGGTCAAAATGTTCGAGATCAAACTTAGCCAGGGCGCCAAACCCGGTAAAGGCGGTATTCTGCCTGGCGGCAAGGTCACTCAGGAGATCGCCGATATTCGTGGTATTCCAATCCATAGTGATTCAATCAGCCCCAACAGGCACACTGATATCAACAGTGTCGGGGATATCCTGGATATGATTAAACATATACGCCAGGTCACAAGCAAACCGGTGGGTTTTAAATCCGTGATTGGCTCTTATGGCTGGCTGAATGATCTGTTTAACGAGGTTCACAAGCGGGGTCTAGGCTCCGCACCAGACTTCATTACTGTCGATAGCGGTGATGGTGGCACTGGCGCCGCACCCATGAGTCTACTGGATTATGTCGGCCTGCCAGTCAAGGAAAGCCTTCCATTGGTTGTGGACAAGCTGAATGAATATGGTCTCAGGGGGCGTATTAAGGTGGTTGCCTCGGGCAAGCTGGTCACACCGGCCGAAGTCGCCTGGGCGCTGGCCGTAGGCGCGGATTTTGTAACCTCGGCGCGCGGCTTTATGTTCGCGCTGGGTTGCATTCAGGCCTTGCAGTGCAACAAAAATACCTGTCCCACAGGGATTACGACGCATGATAAAAAGCTTCAGACCGGCCTGAATCCGCTTGACAAGGCCGAACGGGTGAAAAACTATGCGATGAATATGGTTCGCGAAGTAGGTATAATCGCGCATTCGTGTGGTGTGGGCGAACCCCGCCAGTTGAGGCGCTTTCATGCACGCATAGTCACCCCAAGTGGCCGTTCTGTTCCATTGAATGAACTCTATCCCGACATAATCACACCCGATTTAATCACACCAACCGAGTCCCGGCTCGCTAACTAACAAACAACAAAACAGGGGTAATCCGCATGATCTCTTTAGGCAACTGGGTAATCAATATTCTAGATAAATTCCGTACGATAGACTTTCTCGGGCCGCTTGCCCTGCGGCTCTATCTGGCGCCTATATTCATAGCTGTTGGCCTGCACAAATTCATGACTCTAGAGGCTACCGCAGGTTGGTTTGGCGGCAGTCTCGGATTACCGGCGCCCATGCTGATGGCGATTCTTGCCGCGAGCGCGGAGTTCTTTGGTGGACTGGCGTTATTATTCGGCTTTGCGGTTCGTCTGTTTGTCATACCCATGATGATCACCATGGTGGTGGCAACCTTTGCTGTGCATTGGGACAAAGGCTGGTTTGCCATTGCACCTGGCGACCCTGCAACCAGCACCGCGCAACCCCTCGCTATGATTGGCATTCCTACTGCTGAGGAAAGCCTTAAGAACAGCGAAGAGGTTGGCAAACGCGTAACCACCGCCAAATCGCTACTCAAGAAGCATGGAAACTACGAATGGCTAACCGAAAAAGGCAGTTTTGCGATATTGAATAACGGCGTAGAGTTTGCCGTGACGTATTTCATCATGCTGCTGATGTTGTTTTTTACCGGCGCCGGCAGGTTTTTCAGCCTGGATTACTGGATCGCGCGAGGATTCAGGCAACCCTCCACGCGCTGATTGTAAAGCGGCCATGATCTTTAGGCCGGTATGCAGAACCTGTCTGACATACCGGTCTTTTTGATAAATGATAGTGATAGCCAGATAATCTGCAACTAAACGATAGCGGATTTTTACAGGCTGCTGACTATGTGATTAATCTGCGCCAGCCGCTATTCCAGCGATTTGAGGAGGTTGAGGGTTTCGTTCCGCGTGTTATCTATGCTTTGCAGAATCGCATCCGCACTATTCGAATTTTTATCCAGCGAACTCCAGTGTTCTCCCCACACTGCGAGCAATTGAGTCGAAGCATCAGATACCGGAGACCCCAGTACCAGGGAAAGGTCACGTATAGTCAGTGCATAGGCCCATCCGATTCGTGGATTTCCCAGGTTGTCGGTATCCCGATCATAGTGAACATGAAAGACATTCTGTTGCAATTCGCCAAGTTTGAGGAGAATTTCAAATGCGGCGTTGCGCAAGTTACGGTTTTCCTCCGTTTTTTCATTACGCCAGGTATTGTACGAAAGACTGCTAAGCGCAATAATCAGACTGATGATTGCCACCGCATTGCGCCTGAGCTGCTCCAGAATACCGTGTCGTTCACTAACCATGAGTAGCCACCTACTAAATCGGCGCCAGTACCTTCAACCAAAATTGCCGCTTGATCTTTTGCCGGAAGTGACTGACCTCACTTCATAATACCACGTACGATACTGCCGACAAGAAAAGCGCATCTTACTCGGGCCATCACTTAGTAGTAACCCCTCAAACGAACCACAATCCAAGACTACTGTCTGACTAAACACTTATTACGCATAATTATTTATGTCTGGTGGCAAGATATACTCGCTACTTGATTGATTGCTAAAATAGCTCTGAATTTTTGGTAAAACACAGGAAAATATCAAGGATCTTTATATGGCCAGCAAAACCTACCCTGTAGCAGGCGCCGGTCTCGGACTGCGCCGTGACATCATCGCTAGCCTTGAAAAGGAAATGCCGAATGAAGTCGATTTTATGGAAGTCGCTCCCGAGAACTGGATCGGGCTGGGCGGTAAATACCGCAAGCGATTGAGCGCGTTAACTGAACGTTATCCGTTCGTCACGCATGGCCTCTCGCTTTCTCTGGGATCACCCTCGCCTTTGGATGAAGAGCTGCTGCTGAATATCAAGAATTTTCTGGATGAATACGATATACGTTTTTATACCGAACACCTGAGCTATTGCTCTGACGATGCACATTTGTATGATCTGATGCCGATTCCATTTACAGACGAGGCGGTGACCTATGTGGCAAACCGTATACGGCGCGCTCAGGAAATGCTCGAACGGCGCATCGCGATTGAGAACGTGTCATATTATGCCGCCCCTGGCGCACAAATGGATGAGAGCACGTTTATCAATGCAGTGCTGAAAGAAGCCGATTGCGATCTGTTGCTGGACGTCAATAATATCTACGTCAATTCGGTTAATCACGGTTATGATGCTGAGACTTATCTGAAATCCCTGCCTGCCGAACGCATCGCCTATTGCCATATCGCCGGTCATTATCGAGAAGAGGCCGATCTGATCGTGGATACTCACGGCGCGAATGTGATTGATACCGTATGGGGTTTACTGGACAAGACCTACGAGCACTTTGGCGTCATACCCACTCTGCTGGAGCGCGATTTTAATTTCCCTGCGTTCGAGGAATTGATGTGCGAAGTGAATACGATACACACCTATCAGAAGAAGTGGCAGGAAAAATGGCGGGTTGTCCCTGAGTTCGCAAAGGCAAGGGGTTAATTTCAGCATGCAAAATAGTCTGCCGGAATTCCAGCGCCTGCAGTATGAGTTCGCGGCACACCTGCGCGATCCCGAATCCAACCATGCACCTGCCGGTATTGAAGCTCGCCGTATCGCAATCTACCGGGAATTGTTCTACAACAATATCCAGGGATTCCTGGCCGGTGGCTTTCCTGTCTTGCGTAGACTGTTTAGCGACACAGACTGGCGCCGCATGGTGCGGCATTTTTACTCAACTCATAAAAGTCATTCTCCCTACTTCATGGAGATCTCGCAGGAGTTCCTGCAATACCTGCAGGAAGAGCGTGAACCGCAACTCGAAGATCCTGCCTGCATCATTGAGCTGGCACATTATGAGTGGGTGGAACTGGCTGCTGCAGCCTCGGAGAATGAACCCGACTGGAACGCCATTGATACTCATGGCGACCTGCTTGAGGGCAGACCCGTGGTTTCGCCTCTGGCATGGCTACTGACTTACACATTTCCGGTGCACAGAATTGGCCCCGACTTTAACCCAAAGACACCCGGAGAGTTGCCTACTCATCTGATGGTGTATCGAAATCGGCACTATAAAGTCAAATTCATGGAGGTGAATCCTGTAACCGCTCGCCTGATCTCACTCATTGAAGAATTTCCGGACCGTAGCGGTAGCGATTTAATGGCAGCCATTGCCGATGAGCTGCAACACCCTAAACCCGAAGTTGTAGTTCAAGGCGGACTGCAAACCCTTACTCAGCTATATAACGCCGACATTGTACTCGGAACCCGCAGATCAGCTCCTTAGCCGACTGCAGGCTTGTACCTGGCTTTCTCAAAACCACACGGCTTTCTCAAAACCATACGGCTTTCTCAAAACCACACAGCTTTCTCGAAACCGCACATCTCAACCCATTCGAAACAAGCCTCGCCACCATCTTTTACGACTGGCTGGCGCTGGCGCGGCATTAGTGATATCTAGCGGCTTCAGTTTTGAGAGCGTCCAACCCGGCATAGGTGGCCTGTTACTGAAACCGCACACTACACCGAGGTTATTTGGATCATAGATCTTCACAAATGCAGGCTTTTCTCTGTCATCCACGTAAACGATACCGCAATAGTCCTGAGCATGATCTGTGCGCAGTAGCGTATTGATCTCATCAATGAACCGAATAAATTGTTGCGCGGTAGCCGGTTTGTATGGAGGTTCCTCACTCAGCGCATATACATACCATTCTTCGGAATCCGCATCATCACGTAAAGTCTTCCATAACTCATCCAGTTCATGCCACCTCAGGATACCGCTGAATCCTCCCCGAAAGCACTCCAGAAATGGATTCGACGAACCCTCTGATCGCATCAGATATTTTTTCCGCGATCAGTCGCAGAAAGGTTCCGATCGTCGCAGCCAGGGAAATTTATGTTGTGCCAACCAGTAACCACCAAACACAACTGCCACAAAGCCAAGATCACCGAGGAGGGTATTTCTAAAGAATGG
>JBGTHR010000257.1:0-3321 GCA_041746095.1 Gammaproteobacteria bacterium
TCGACGCGTGACCAAGAAGGAACTGAGTATTACTGGTGTCTGCAGGGCTGGTCATGTGACTGCGGCTGAATCTTCAAGTGTTATGACGCCGTTTCAGCAGGTTCTCTAGGATAGGTGTCAGAATGATCTCCATGGCAAATCCCATCTTGCCACCGGGCACCACAATATTATTTGGTCGCGACATGAACGAGTCCTTGATCACATTGAGGAGCAGGGAAAAATCCACTTCGAATTTATCCGGATCTTTAAATCGAATAATGACAAAACTCTCATCCAGTGTGGGGATTTCACGTGCGACAAATGGATTGGAGGTATCTACAGTCGGTACGCGCTGGAAGTTAATATCGGTGCGCGAGAACTGTGAGGTTATGTATTTAACATAGTCGGGCATGCGGCGGAGGATAGTTTCGACAATATCGTCAGGCGAATAGCCACGCACGGCATTGTCACGATGAATCTTCTGAATCCATTCAAGGTTGACAATTGGCACGACGCCTACCAAAACGTCGACATGGCGAGCGATGTCATACTTGTCAGTGACCACTCCACCATGCAGGCCTTCGTAAAACAGTAATTCCGTGCCCTGTGGCACATCTTCCCAGGGAGTGAATTCGCCTGCATTCAGGCCATCATAAGGTGCTGCCTCTTCCTCGCTGTGCAGGTAAAATCGGCGTTTGCCAGTGCCTGTTGAGCTATAGGAGCGGAATAATTCTTCGAGCTTGTCAAAATCATTGGCATCGGCGCCAAAGTGGCTCAGAGTCTTGCCTTCAGCGTCCGCACGCGCGATTGCCTCACGCATTTCCAGTCGGTTATAGGTGTGAAAGCTGTCGCCCTCAATGACCACAGGGTTGATCCCCTCTCGAATGAAAATATGTTCAAAGGCCTGCTTGACCGTAGATGTCCCGGCGCCGGATGATCCCGTGACAGCTATGATGGGGTGTTTTTTTGACATTAAAATTCCTCGTGATCGCCACTCAACCAGGGCCGGTATTGAAATGTTTATAAAAGCTGATTCTGAATGTTCGGTGAATTCGCTGGATTGCGCAAGTAGCGGCCAGTCATACCAGAGTTAATTATGCGGGACTAAGATTTTTTGACTCAATGAGGTTAAATGCAGCATCCGTTGCTGTTATCAAAGAATGAAAGCAGAAGATGCTATCTTCTTATAATCTGAATGATAGACGGTAACCCTGTTTGCCGGCCGCCATGTGATAACATTTATTGAGGTATACAAAAGCAGCTGGTAAGTCAGAATGGGAGAATTCTATTTGTAATGGGAAATAGGTCAGAGCAGTGAAAAAACTGAAAAAAATATTCCGGGAGCTGGCGCATAGGTTTTATCCTTTTATGGGCTGGATTGGTGAATTGCGCAATCCTCAAACACTGCGTGCAGACGTAATCGCAGGCATTACGGTGGCGCTGGTCATTGTGCCCCAGTCCATGGCTTATGCCCAGCTGGCGGGACTGCCCCCATACTATGGACTCTACGCCTCGTTTCTGCCGGTGATGGTGGCCGCGCTGTTCGGTTCTTCCCGCCAACTGGCTACCGGGCCCGTGGCGATAGTGTCATTGCTGACGGCATCGGCAATGGAGCCTTTGGCAGTTATCGATCCGCAGGGTTATCTGGTATATGCGCTGGTGCTTGCGTTAATGGTCGGTGTGTTTCAGATTTCACTGGGACTGTTAAGGTTGGGTGTATTAGTGGATTTTCTTTCACACCCAGTGGTGACCGGGTTTACCAATGCGGCTGCGATTATCATTGCCACCTCTCAACTGGACAAACTGTTCGGTATTCTGCCGGTTAAAGGTGAAAAACATTATGAAACGGTATGGAATACACTTCAGGCTGCGGTTCATTCCACACATCTGCCAACACTGTTGATCGGCATCCTTGCGTTGACGATTATGATCTTATTGCGCAGATTCGCTCCCAGGCTTCCTTCGGTACTCGTCGCGGTGGCGGTCACGACGACCATTGCCTGGTGGACTGATTTTTCGGCTAGCGGAGGGAAGATTGTCGGACAGATTCCGGATGGTCTGCCAGGTCTTAGAGTCCCCGTATTTGATCCGCTGGTCATGTTTGACCTGATCACAGTTGCGATTGTGATTGCATTAATTGGATTCGTTGAGGCGATATCGGTCGCCAAGGCTATTGCCGCAAGTACGCGGCAGCGCCTGGATGCTAATCAGGAGCTGGTCGGCCAGGGTCTGGCTAATCTTACCGCCGGATTTTTCCAGGGCTATTCTGTCTCGGGCTCGTTTTCGCGCTCGGCCGTGAACTCAAGTGCTGGCGCGATTACCGGGTTTTCCTCGGTGATCACCAGTCTGGTAGTTGGCGTCACACTGCTCTGGCTGACTCCTCTGCTGTACCATTTTCCACAGGCTACGCTTGCAGCAGTGATCATCATGGCGGTGATCAACCTGATCAAAATCAAACCGATCAAGTACGCCTGGAAGGTACAGCGTCACGACGGCATCATCGCAGTCGTTACATTCCTGTCGACGCTGATCTGGGCCCCGCATCTGGATAGGGGAATTTTTCTCGGCGTGATTCTCTCGTTAGGTATGTACATGTTCCGTACCATGCGGCCTAATATTGCGCTGCTGGCTCGTCATCCCGATGGGACCCTGCGCGATGCCGAGGCTCACATTCTGCAGACCTGTCCCAACATCAGCATCATTCGGTTGGATGGCCCTCTAATATTTGCCAATACCGGCTATTTTGAAACCAAGATACTGGATAGGGTCGCGACCAAGCAGGAGTTGAAATTCATCATTATCGATGCCGAAAGCATTAATGAGATTGATGCCACCGGCGAGGAAATGCTGCATGAACTTTCACGGCGGCTGGGCGAACATAAAATAGAGTTGCTTTTTGCGCGCGTCAAGAGGCCATTGATGGATGTCTTTTTACGCACCGGATTCGCAGGGCCTGAATGGATAGATCATTTTTTCCGGACACGGACTCAGGCAATGGAATATGCCTGGGATCGCCTTGGCGACGATCACGAGTTGACCTGCCCGTTAAATATGGTCTGCCTGATAGAGCCTGACAATCTCGAAAAGAAAAGTGATGTCACTCCTGCAATGGTGACAATCGACTCACGCGTTTGAAGAGCAAGTCATATACTGCGTGCCCTAGTCTTTCACCACGCTGCTCAAATTTCGTGCGCGTGCGGTAATCCGGCCGACTGTGGTAGATATCGGGTGCAGCCAGATTAATGAAGTGGGTCGAAGTCCGCATGACTTCAACCATGTGTTCGGCATACGGTTGCCAGTCGGTGGCCATGTGCAGTACGCCGCCAGGAGTGAGCTTGGCTG
>JBGTHR010000258.1:0-2864 GCA_041746095.1 Gammaproteobacteria bacterium
GCATCACCGTGCAGACCCGGGGTCGCGGGACGACCGACATCAGCAGTCAGATCGAATCGATTGTGAATGGTTCAACGATTTCCGAGGGACTATGCAACGTGTTTATTCACCATACCAGCGCCTCGTTGATGCTGTGCGAGAATGCCGACCCGACTGTACGCAGGGATCTCGAGACCTTTATGGCTAGGCTGATTCCGGACGGTGATCCCATGTTTAAACACGATACCGAAGGCCCAGATGACATGCCAGCGCACGTCCGCACGGTACTGACGCAATCCAGTCTTACGCTACCGGTGACTGGTGGGCGATGCGGGCTGGGAACCTGGCAGGGCATTTATCTATGGGAGCACCGCACCTCTGCCTTCCTGCGCAGGCTGACTGTTACGGTGCATGGGAACTCAACCACACAGAGCTCAGACCCCGAGTCCGAATAATTATGATTCGATTGGTGACGTTTGATCTGGATGACACGCTATGGGCCTGTGCGCCAGTTATCGAGCGGGCTGAACAGGCCATGCATGAGTGGTTTGAGAAACATTATCCACATATTCCAAGGGCTTATTCCATCGAGACTTTGCGCGAGAGACGAATGCGGCTGATGCACAGCCGCGCAGAGCTGAGACATGACATGACTGCCCTGCGGCATGCTTCATTAATCGACCTCGCTCATGAATTTGGCTATTCGAAGACCCTGGCGGACGACGGCGTTAGCCATTTTTTGAATCACAGGAGCCTGGTCTGCCTGTTTGAAGGGGTTCTGCCTATGCTTGAGCGATTGAGTGAATCCTATCTGCTGGGCGCCATCACCAATGGCAACGCTGAACTTCACCGCGTCGGCATTGAAGGGTTATTCCACGTAAATGTGTCCTCTGCGCAGGCCGGTGTCGCCAAGCCGAATCCGGGAATATTTGAATATGCACTGCAACGTGCCGAGGTAGCGGCACATGAGGCCGTGCATGTGGGTGATGACGCAGTCAATGATGTACTGGGGGCGGCAGCGGCGGGAATGCGTACGGTCTGGTATAACCCGTCAATGACGCCCTGGCCGGGTGGGCAGACGCCGAATGCGGTCATTGCCTCTCTGGATACCCTTGACGTTCTACTGAATCAATGGGAACAAAAAGACCGGAATGCCGTCAATTCATAAGCAGCTCAGCGAGTGTCGGCCAGACGTTGTCCAGCATGCGGGGTTGGGCCTCAGCTTTGGGATGAACGCCATCGTCCTGCATGAGTTGCGGATTTTCTGCTATATCCTGAAGAAAGGAGGGTACCAGAGGAATGTTCTGCTGTTCGGCAGTGCGCGTATAAACCTGGTGGAAACGTGTGGTGTAGGCAGCGCCGTAGTTAGGGGGAATGCGTACACCCAGGATCAATACGCGTGATCCGTTATTCTGACTAAGCTCGATCATGCGGTTTAGATTGGTTTCAATCTCACCGGGTGGAATGCCGCGCAGGCCGTCATTGCCGCCGAGCTCGATGATCACCAATGATGGGTCGTGTTTCGAGAGCAGATCGGGCAGGCGTGCGTAGCCGCCGCGTGTAGTCTCACCACTGGAACTGGCGTTGATGACAGAGGCCTTTACTTCTTGCTCCTCTAGCCGGTTGCGCAGCAGATTTACCCATCCCTGTTGCTGACTGATGCCGTAGGCATCGCTGAGACTGTCTCCCAAAATCATTATCGATACTGGTTTTGCGGCTGCGTCTTTTACGGCGCCATCGGCGTGGACGCCATGCAACGTCGCGAACAGCAGGATCGTCATGAGCCATTGTGTGAAACTTCTGTAACCGGCAGGTTGTATCTTCATATTTTTAAATTGATAAGGACGCTGCCGATTCTGACATGCGTTAATAAGGAATGACTGCTTTATGAATGACAATTTCCGACGGAAGGTAATTCAAGCCACCGGACTCTGCAAGCATATTGAGGGGCCGGAGGGGCGGTTGGATATCCTTGATGATATCAGTTTTGAGGCCAGGGTATCCGATGCAGTGGCGATCCTTGGGCCGTCAGGCGCCGGGAAGTCTACCTTGCTGGGACTGTTGGCGGGCCTGGATATCCCTAGCTCAGGGGAACTGAGTTTGTTGGGCGAAGACCTGGTGACGATGAGTGAAGATGAACGGGCCGGACTCAGGGCGGGGCGCGTTGGCTTTGTGTTTCAGTCATTTCAACTACTGGCAGGATTGAATGCCATGGAAAATGTTGCGATTGCACTCGAGTTGGGTGGTGAACCAAAGGATTCAAGAGTGCGGGCGAAAGACTCGCTTGAGCGTGTGGGTCTTGGCAGACGGCTGAAACACTTTCCACATCAGTTGTCTGGTGGTGAGCAGCAGCGTGTTGCGATTGCCCGGGCGTTTGCGACACAACCTGAGGTGCTGTTTGCTGACGAGCCAACCGGTAATCTTGATCAGCACACTGGCAACAGCGTCATCGAACTACTATTCGCGATGCGCGATGAGTATGACACCACGCTGATCCTGGTCACACATGATGATGCGCTGACCGGTTATTGCAACCTTCGCTACCGCCTGGAGTCCGGGCGCATGCAGTCGGCCTAAATGAATATGCTGGCATCTATACTGCCTGTCCTGCGGCGGGAATGGCGCTCAGGCGAGATCCGTATTCTGGCGTATGCGCTGGTGGTGGCCGTGGCCTCGGTGACGGCCGTGTCGTTTTTTATTGACCGAGTGGAACGCGGTATAGGCATGCAATCGGCTGAATTGCTGGCCGCAGATCTGGTGGTGGAATCATCGCAGCCGCTGCGTGATGAGCTGTTTGCGAAGGCTGAGGAACTGGAATTACGCACAGCGCGAGTCATCGATTTTTCCAGTGTAGTGCTGCGTGATGACGATACTCAACTGGTGCA
>JBGTHR010000259.1:0-2842 GCA_041746095.1 Gammaproteobacteria bacterium
CGCGCCTGACCACCGGCCAGAATGGCGCCCGTAATCTCGTGTCGGGGATAATCGTTCATTGTTTTGGGTTCATTCTTTCGGGTTCATTCTTTCGGGTTCATTGTCCCGGATTGATGTTTCGTGGCCATTGTGGCGAATCAATGCAGCTTAAGTCTCGGTTTGGATGCGCGCGTCAACCAGTTCGCCAGTGTAAACAGGATTACCCAGCGTAATCCGTGCAATGTATGCTGATGCATTTTATACAACATCAGATAGGCCAGACGCGCCAGCCAGCCTTCTATCATAACTGAACTCGAACTTCGCCCGCGCAGATTCCCCATCAGATTGCCGACGGTTCCAAAACGGCTCAGATTGACCAGCGATCCATAGTCTACATAGCGGTATTCCGCCAGAGGTTTGTCGGCGATTCTTCTTGTGATGGACTGATATAATAGCTCGGCCTGCTGGTGAGCCGCCTGGGCCCTGGGTGGCACATCACCCAGTTTGCCGCTTAAGGGACAGCTCGCACAATCGCCGAGCGCAAATATGTCATCATCCAGAGTGGTTTGAAGAGTAGGCCGAACGCGCAGCTGATTGCGTGAGTTGACCTCCAGTCCATCCAGATTCCGCAGACACTCAGGCGCCTTGATACCAGCCGCCCAGACCATGGTTTCCGCAGCAATCAGGGCGCCGCTTTGCATGTGAAAGCCATCGGCTGTCGCCTCGACTATCTGGTCACCCACCATGACATCCACGCCCACTTCCTTGAGAATTTTTTCCGTATTACTGGAAATATTACTCGGTAAAGCGGGCAGTATCCGCTTGGCGCCCTCGATCAGGGTGATGCGAATCATATGCTCATCAATAAGGCGGTCGATGTCATGCCGCGTCATCTCACGGATTGCCTGGCGTAATTCCGCAGCGAGTTCCACACCCGTGGCGCCAGCACCGGCGATTGCAATATGCAGTTGACTGGCTCGAATCTCGAATTCTTGCGTGCTCACGCTATAGAAATGCCTGAGCAGATGCCGATGCAGCATGTCTGCCTGCTGGCGTGAATCCAGAAACAGGCAGTGCTCCTGTACGCCGCGAATGCCGAAATCATGAGTGGTGCTACCCACGGCGATGATCAGGGTATCGTAATTCAAGGTCCTCGCAGGCACGATGATTTCTTCATTCTCATCAAGCGTGGCGGCCAGATGCACCTGCTTTGCGGCGCGATTCAAACCGTCAAGCCGGCCGATTCGAAAACGAAAATAATGCGCGCGCGCATGCGAAAGATAGTTCAGCTCATCCTCGTTTGAGTTGAGTGTTCCGGCAGCCACTTCATGCAACAGTGGTTTCCACAGATGGGTTAATGTGGCGTCTACCAGAGTGATCTCTGCGCGTTTACGTCTGCCCAGTTTGTCGCCCAGCCGAGTGGCCAGTTCCAGGCCTCCCGCGCCTCCACCCACGATGACCACATGATAAGCTGTATTATGAGTATGCGATGTCATTTCAAGCATCCAACCAGTATTTAGAGATACAGCATTATAATTATGCCTGATAGGGTACAAGACTTATAAAGTTACGCAAGGCCGATAGCGGCTCTTGGCGTTGTATAATATGCAGTTTCAACTGATATGTGTAATTAAGCATACTGGAAAGTGTCCTTGAGGCACTGGAGTGAGCATGAATTCAGACCTGGATGAGAAAACACGTACTGAGATAGAGGCAGCAGTGTACCGGCGCCTCGTGCAACATCTGCGCGACAAGACCGAGGTGCAGAATATTGATCTGATGAATCTGGCGGACTTTTGTCGCAATTGCCTGTCGAAATGGTATGTGGAAGCCGCAGGACAACGTGATCGTCAGATTGAGTATGAAGCGGCGCGGGAAATTGTCTATGGAATGCCATATGCGGAGTGGAAGTCACGCTATCAGAAAGAAGCCACGCCGGATCAGGCCAAGGCCTTTGAAACCCGGAGCAAATCCTGAGCCAGCAATACGGGAAGAGTCTAACCTGTTGATGCGTACTCGCAGACTCATCGCAGGGCTTCTCCTCGGAGTGGATTGATAATGTTAACCGATCTGGATAGTCCTGTTGAGATGGGAGATGCTCAGCTGTTGCGGTATAACCGCCAGATAATGCTTCCACAGGTTGGTATAGAGGGGCAGCATCGGCTGCTCAAATCACATGCTGTAATCATCGGGCTTGGAGGGCTGGGTTCGCCGTCATCTATGTATCTTGCCGCGTGTGGAGTTGGCGGAATCACATTGGTGGATCACGACACAGTTGAACTGTCGAACCTGCAAAGGCAGATCGTACACGGAAGCCGCGATCTCAACAACCTCAAGGTGCTCTCTGCCGCGCAGACTTTGCGTGCTCTTAATCCTGAGGTCATTGTCGAGACAGTGGATCACAAGCTCGATTTTATGCAGTTACAGACACTATTTGAAGGCGCCGACGTCGTCCTTGATGGCACCGACAATTTCGCTGCGCGCTTTTCCATTAACGCAGCCTGTCAGGCAGTTGGGACGGCGTTAGTGTCTGCGGCCGTCATTCGAATGGAGGGTCAAGTGACAGTATTTGATCCCAGTGTACCGGACAGTCCGTGTTATGCATGCCTCTATGGAACCATTGATGAGCCTGCGGAAACCTGCGCAGAGAATGGCGTGCTGGGTCCGGTTGCCGGTTTATTGGGCTGCATTCAGGCTACTGAGGCCATCAAGGTTCTACTCGGGATCGGTACTTCGTTAACAGGACGGTTGATGCTTATTGATGCTTCCAGCATGGAGTGTCGTTCCGTCAAATTGCGTCGAGATCCTCACTGCAGAGTTTGTGGAGACGGCAAAGTTGAGAACTGACTCGGCTACACATAAG
>JBGTHR010000260.1:0-2651 GCA_041746095.1 Gammaproteobacteria bacterium
TAACGGACTGATAAGTGATTTGCATGCAGTCGTGGGTTTTTATATTTCAATTTCAAGTAACAGCAGACAGGGTTTAATTAGAAACAGTGATCCAGAATTAGACGTGATTAAACTCGGATTTGGTGACATTAATCCACTGGCTCTGTTTCTGATTTCACTCTACGAGGATTATCACTAAAGTCTGCATATAAGATATGCAGGCGAGTTTAAATGTAGGCTATTCACCTGATTCAAAGCTGATCCTGTAGACCACGTCAGCATAATCATCAGACACCAATAGAGATCCATCCTGCAATTGCAGGATATCAACAGGTCGGCCCCAGGCCTTGCCATCCTTTAACCAGCCCTCGGCAAACACTTCTTTACCAGTGACATCTCCCTCGTCATCAAAGCGTACACGCATGATCCTGTAACCGTCTGGCATCGAACGGTTCCATGAGCCATGTTGCGCCACGAAGGCGTCATTCTTGTATTCATGAGGAAATTGGTTGCCTGTATAAAAACGTACGCCGAGATTCGCAGTATGTGCAGGAAACTCAATGACGGGCGGTACGGTATTATCCGGCATCTCTTTGTCGAATGTTTCGTCGGTGCGTACTGCGCCTCCACCATAATAAGGGAATCCGTAATGTCGTCCAGGCTCAGGCGCGGCATTGAGTTCGTCAGGAGGGATGTCATCGCCCATCCCATCTGCCCCATTGTCAGTGAAATGCAGGACTCTTGTCAGCGGGTGGAAATCGAGACCCACGGAATTACGAATACCACGAGCGAACACCTCCATGTTGCCGCCGTTTGAGTCCATGCGTAACAAGGCGTCCTCAATACCCTCTGGCATACAGATATTGCACGGCGAACCGACAGTAACATAGAGTTTTTGATCAGGCCCAAACAGGATGTTTCGCGTACCGTGGTGCTGCTTGTCAGGCAGATCAGAAAATACGATATCCTTTTTTTTGACCTGAGGTGTTGATTGTTTCGAATAGGTAAGCTCAAATCTGCTGATTCTGTGTTGTTCAGCAACGTACAGCTGTCTTTCGTAAACAGCAACTCCGTTTGGAACCTTCAAGTCTGATAATAGCGTCACGACTTGTCTGTTCGCTGTGGTTTTGTCATTTACAACCGCGTATACGCTGGATTCTCGACTACCCACAAATAGTGTCCCCGATTCAGGGTCCAAAGCCATCGAGCGTGGGCTGGGCGCCTCCGCATATATTTCAATTTTAAATCCTGACGGAAGTTTAATGTGTTCTAGTTGGTTGCCGATAGCTAATGCCTGATTACCAGCAGCAAGCAATACTCCCAGACCTATAAGCAGGGCTGAAAGTAGACGGCGGATCGATCGCACTATCTGATTACTAAACATGTTACTTATGAACATTGAGATGTCCTGGAGTTCATAATCTTCAATAAAGCACTGTGCTTCATTGCGCTCTACCAGCATAGGTACAGATCTTGCAGACCTGGTTCGATGCCAGGAAGATGCGTCAAAACGACCCTAAGTGTGTCCTATGAAGTTATGAGCAACCATATAACGAGATGTCCCGACTGCAGGATCATTATGCTCTTTATGCAGACAAGATGGATCGTATTGAAGTGGATGGTTTATAGTGAGATTTTGTGTATTAAACAAGACCTTGAACTATGAATACCAGTCACTAAGTTCATGGAGTTATCTCAAGGCATGCTATTTGCTGAAATAAACACAGTCCGTTAACTTTGCTTACGTAAATTACTTTTAAGGAGCTAACTATGTCAAACGAATTGAATGGTAAACGTATTGCATTTCTGGCTACTGACGGTGTTGAGCAGGTCGAACTAACAAGGCCCTGGCAGGCGATTAAAAATGCTGGTGCGAAAGTGGAGCTTATCTCTCTGAAATCCGGCCAGATCCAGGGGTTTAACCATCTGGATAAGGGCGACACATTTCCTGTCAATAAGGCAGTGTCTGAGGCCGACCCCTCCAACTATCACGGACTCGTGCTGCCCGGCGGCGTCGCCAACCCCGATGCCCTGCGCATGGATGATACCGCGGTAAAGTTCGTGCGTGCGTTCTTTGAGCAAGCGAAACCTGTGGCTGCCATTTGTCACGCGTTGTGGTTGCTAGTTGAGGCCGATGTGGTCAAAGGCCGAACCTTGACTTCATGGCCCAGTCTGCAAACTGACATCCGCAACGCAGGCGGCGAATGGGTGGACGCGGAAGTGCACGTCGATGCGGGTCTTGTTACCAGCCGCAACCCCGGAGATCTGGATGCTTTTTGTGCCAAGGCAATCGAAGAGTTCGCCGAAGGCAGGCATGGCGAGCAGGTAGCTTGAGGGAAGCACGATCATATGGCAGGTTTCCTTGCCGGAAACGGGCTTCGTCCTTATTCCAGTCTACGAGACTAAGCAGTAATATCATCAATGTAGTCTTCATAGTTCCGAATAAGCGTTAGCGTTTCTGGCGACGGAGTTGAGAAAAACTCTGCCGACAATGGGCTTATTCCAGTTCGAGGACATTTAGGAGTACGTGGAGACGAAGTACTGCGCGTTGAGCGTTTAACAGACTTTCGAGATCCTGTTATATTCTCACTAATTTGATTCCTCGCAGGATTTGCTGAGCCTGCGAACCGCATCAACGGCTGTCATTCACGACTCGGAGCTCAATGATATGT
>JBGTHR010000261.1:0-2550 GCA_041746095.1 Gammaproteobacteria bacterium
AGCGGAGAACTGGCTGTTTCGAGGAATTGCAGGTTTTTCTTCACGACCATTTTGTGATATCGATCCAGCGCAGCAAGGAACAGAGAATGCTTATCACCGAAGGTATTGTAGAGACTCTGACGTTTGATACCCATCGTCTCAACGAGGTCTTCTATAGAAGTAGCCTCAAAACCCTGTGCCCAGAACATTTTTATAGCCAGATCAAGGACTTCGTCCGGATTGAATGCTTTAGGTCTGGCCATTTGGGGTGACTAGTATCTTCATGACGGCCGTAAAGATACATTTTCTTGAACAATCAGTCAACTATATATAACTGCTATCGCTAAAACTTGGTTTACCCCACTAATGGTTTAATCAGACTGAATCTCCATCGCCTTTGATACACAATTGATAAACATCGCATCGCCATAACTGTAGAATCGATATCGATGCTCAACCGCGTGCCGGTACGCTTGCATGACACGCTCATATCCCCCTAAGGCGCACACCAGCATCAGCAAAGTGGATTCGGGCAGATGAAAGTTCGTGATCATGGCATCGACCACTCGGAATTGGTAACCGGGTGTGATGAAGATATTCGTCTCACCTTCAAAGGGGGCAAGATCGCCAGATTCAGATGCGGCTTCAAGCGCGCGCGCGGATGTTGTACCCACCGCAATTACCCGCCCGCCTTGCTTGCGGCACTCGCTAACGGCCTCACATACTGCCACTGGCACATGAATGTATTCAGAATGCATTCTGTGCTTGCTGAGATTTTGAACTCTGACCGGAGAAAATGTCCCGGCGCCCACATGTAATGTCAATTGAGTGCTGGCGACTCCCAATGATTCCAGCTGCCCGATTAATTCAGAGTCAAAATGCAGCCCCGCAGTAGGAGCTGCGACAGCGCCAGGCACGCTCGCGTAGACTGTCTGGTAACGGGATTGATCATTCGCATCATCCAGGCGATCAATATAAGGCGGCAGCGGCATATGGCCATACTGTTGCAACAACTCCAGGGCAGAGGCTGGGCCCTTAAATTCCAGCTCATAAAATTCATCGATTCGACCAAGCACCTCCACATCGATAACTCCTTCCAGCCTCAATAGTGTGCCGGGCTGCGGTGACTTGCTGGCGCGAAGCATGGCCTTGATCTTACGTGTCCCGAGCACTCGTTCAACCAGCACCTCCACTCGACCTCCGCTTTCCTTCACTCCATAGAGCCGGGCCGGTATAACCTGTGTGTTATTAAAGACAAGCAAATCATTGCTATTCAACAACTGTGGTAATTCACCAAATATACCGTCCTGAATAACATCTATCATGCTGTTTAGAGACAACAAACGGCTTTCACTCCGTCTTTGTAATGGATATTTAGCAATCAGCTCTTCTGGTAAAGAGTAATTGAAATCAATCGTTTGCATAGGCCTAGACAAATAAGTCATTAAATACATATGTTGCAAACAAACAACAAAAAATGAGTTGTAACCAAAGCTTCACAAATATGTAACTTATCTGTAACCAAATCACAGGAGAATGGCGCGGAATTTCAATTTTACACAATACTCAGGAGAGCTTAATGATACGTCCCTCTAAACTTATATTAGTCACATTGGCCGCAGGCTTGGCTGGCCCAGTCGCTGCTGGTACCGTAACTTCAGACGGGCCTGATATAGAGATTAGTACAAAAGGTGGTATTGGAGTCGAAACCACCGACGGTAAGAACAGTTTTAAGCTCGGTGGCCGCTTACAGATTGATGCAGATTTCTACGAAGGCGGCTTTAATTTTAATAACGATGGTGATGGCGCATCTAACGGCGAGATTCGCCGCGCCCGTCTTGAAGCTGACGGTCTGGTCAATGGTGTGTGGGGATACAAGATTCAGGTCGACTTTGAAGAAGAGTCTTTGAATATCGATCTGGAAGATGCCTTCATCACATACGAAGGCGTATCAGGATTGACCGTCAGGGCAGGTAACTTTAAGGAATACGTAGGCCTTGAAGAACTCACCAGCTCGAAATGGGACACAACCATTGAGCAGTCATCAATAACTGCGTTTTTCGCACCCAGCCGCAGAATCGGCTTTGGCCTCGAAGGCGTGCTTGCTGACAGTATTGCCTTGCAGGGCGGGGTCTTCCGTGGCGACATTAACTCCGAGGCTGACGGTGGCGACAGCGCTGATTATGCTGTGCGCGGTGTTTTCTCGCCTATTCATGAAGAAACTCGAGCGATACATCTGGGTGTAAGTTACCATGATGGTGAATTTCAGGATGATGAATTTGAATTTGCTACCGAGGTCAACTCCGGCTCCGATGTCGACTTTGACCTTGATGACACAACTAACGTTGAATTATCCAGTATTGGTTTTGAGGCCGCTGGTGTGTTTGGTCCAGCCTCTTTACAAGGCGAGTACTTCACCGGTGAATACGAGACTGAAGATGCACAGGCTATTTTCGGTGGTGAGGATCAGTTTGACGTTGACGGTTTTTATGTCCAGGGCAGTTTTTTCGTGACCGGTGAGTCGCGTAATTACGATTTCGGCAAAACTGCTTTTGACAAGATAAAACCTAA
>JBGTHR010000262.1:0-3934 GCA_041746095.1 Gammaproteobacteria bacterium
TTCTTTCAAACGAATATAGCCTCTCCCCATGGGGCGATCATGCATGACGACATCACCTGCGATTACACCCACCATCTCATGCTTGCCGCTGTTCCAGGTGAGACTTCGCGATAAATACATCAGGCCTCCACATTCCGCATAGGCAGGCAGGCCGTTTTCAATCGCTTCTCGTATTTCGTGCCTTAATGATTGATTGGCTTCCAGCGCCGGCATGTGCGTCTCGGGAAATCCGCCACCGATAAACAGACCATCAAGATCGGGTAGCTTCCGATCATGCAGCGTATCGAAAAAAATGAGCTTAGCGCCCGCTTTTCGAAGTGCTTCCAGGTCGCCTGGATAATAAAAACCGAAGGCTGCATCCCTGGCGATGCCTATAGTGACATCTGGCGTTGGTGCTGGCGTATTACTATTAATCACTGTTGCATGAGGTAACGGCGCAGTCCCTGCAATACTGATGAGACGTTCAAGATTCACCTGAGACGCAATCACATTCGCAATCCTGTTTGTCTTATCAAGGGCTGCAGAATCTTCGTTGCTTGGCATCAACCCCAGATGTCTTTCAACCAGCTCCAACTCGGAATTTCGAGAGACTGACCCCACAACTTCGGCGTCGGTGTAATACTCAATGACCTCACGCAATTTACGTTCGTGGCGGCTGCCACCAACCTGATTGAGTATAACGCCAGCGATATTAACCTTGGGGTCAAAGGTCTTGTAGCCGATCAATAATGGAGCGACACCACGAATTGTGCCACGCGTATCGATAACCAGAATAACAGGTGAGCCCAGCAGTTTTGCGAGCGCGGCGTTACTGTTACTGCCCTCGACATCAAGCCCGTCATACAGACCTTTGTTGCCTTCAATGAGGGAGATATCGGCGCCTGCGGCCTGGGTTGAAACCGTCGTCAGGACTTCTTCTTCTGTCTGTGTGTAAAAATCCAGATTGTGGCAGTCCCGGCCCGCAGCCAGACCCAGCCACATGGGATCAATATAGTCTGGGCCTTTCTTGAAGGGCTGCACGACAAAGCCTTGCGAACGCATGGCGGCGCACAGACCAATGGAGAGTGTAGTCTTGCCGGAAGACTTGTGAGCCGCAGAGATGTAGAGATGGGTCATGGGACCCGCTTGTTTAGCTGGGCTAACTTAGCCGGCAGCCTTGGCGGACTTCGCTGGAGATTCCCGCATAATCGAGTCCGACAGGCTCTCGGGCAGAAAGGACAGAATAGCCAGACCAAAAGTGAGTATGACCATGGCGATAGCGATTCCACCCAGGCCCAGCAGAAACTCGTAGATACTTGGCGTATAGCTGGCTACCACTCCATCAAAGAACGAGCTGGACTCTTCCATGCCAGGAAACAGATTCAACGGATAGGCCTGACCACCGATGATGATGACATACAACTGGGCAAAGCCGCCCAGGATTACCAGAATGGAGGCCAGCACGATGGCGGTGCGGGATTTGCCGGTCTGCGGTAGGTACAGCAATGCGAGTGGCGCCAGACTGCCCAGGAGTATCTGGCCAAACCAGAAAACCATGGTGTAGACATTGCCGCCCAGCAATATGAATTCTTCCACGCCATGATTTTCTGTGACATAGAGATTGGTCAGGTGATAGGCGAGGACAAAATACATCACCGCACCTATGAACACTCCCAGCAGATTTTTCAAGCGTAAAAGGATCACATCACCCAGCGGCCTGTTCGACCATTTATACGCCGCCATCAGCACAAGTATGAATACAGCCAGACCGAAGGAGAACGACATAACAACAATGGGCGCCATGATCGCAGCATCATAGGCCTGTCTGGCCACCAGAAATCCAAAGATGGAGCCAGTACCTGTGGTCAGTATCAGCCGCCAGATAAATGCAGTATAGCCGGTGTATTTGCTGTAGCGGTTAAAGCGGCCCTCCATCATGGTCCATAGATATACCGCGACAATAACCAGAAAGCCGGTGTATAGAAAGATGTTCCAGGCAAAGATGGATTTGAAATTGTAGTACGTCATGGCCACGATCAACCGGTCGGGTCGACCGAGATCCAGCACCAGAATGGACAGGCCTCCCACCAGCAGCGCAATCGCAAGGAGTGCGGAGAGACGCGACAGCGGCTTATAATCCTGCACTCCAAATACCGTGCCTATCGAGGCGACATTGAGTGCGCCCGAGGCAGCCACAATCAGAAATACCGCAAAGATATGGGGTGTCCCCCACACGATCTGATTGGTCATACCAGTGACGTAATGCCCTTCACTCTCCATATGATGAGCGGCTGCCAGCGCGATGAGTACAAACAGGGCGAACAGTCCGAGCAGGCCATAATAGGACGTGGAATTGGCTTCTAGTGGACTGAATCGAGTCGGCTTCATGAGGTGATTATCGTTCGATTAAATGCCCTGATAGCGCACGCCGGTGTTCAGACCCAGATCGGCGCGAATCTGCTTGCCGCCAAATTGGGCAAGCCGCTTTGATATTGCACTATCCGGATCATTGAGATCGCCAAACATCATGGCGTTATGGCCTTCCTGTGAACAAGCATCGACACACGCCGTCGTGCCATCGCCGTTATCGACCTTGTGCACACACATGGTACAGCTCTCAACGGTGCCCTTGCCCCGTGGCGCGTGGGCTTTTTGATCAGTCAGTGTTTCATGCACAAACGAGCGCGCCTTGTAAGGGCAGGCCATCATGCAATAGCGGCAACCGATACAGGTGTGCTTGTCCACCAGAACGATGCCATCAGCGCGGCGAAATGATGCCCCGGTAGGACAAACGTCCACACAGGGCGGGTGTTCACAATGCTGACACATCATGGGCAAAGAGATGACATGCCCGGTGCTTTTGTCTTTGGCCGTGAGCTTGCGTATCCACTGCGCATCGGTGCGGGGCCGATCGTGACCAATGAGTCCGTTTTCTTCGTTACAGGCGGTAACGCAATCGTCGCATCCTTCGCTGCATTGATTGGTATCGATCAGAATCCCCCAGCGAACTGTATCAGACACGGGTTGGTCTACAGGTCTTGCGCCAGCCGTAGCATACAGGATTACTCCAGGCGCTATGGTCAGACCACCGATTGTTGCGGCGGCTACACCCATAAACTTACGCCGACTGGCATCCACAGGTTCATCGCCAACCGCCGTCCGCTGTGAATTGTTAGTATCGTGAGTCTGTGTCATGGTGCTGCGCTTGGCCTTTCTGATGAGAGTTTCAGATCATTGATTGTGAATAGCCCAGGATCGTGCTGCGTATCACCCATCCCGCTTTGCAGCTTCGCATTGGGAGTGAGCGCCGACTCACTCGGCGTATCCCGATGACACTGAAAACAGTCGATTTTAACCGCCGCATAAGTATGACAACTTGAGCAGAAATGTTCCTCACTGCCCAGAGCATAGTGCGGATATTCACCATTTTCATCAGGATTGACATGGCAGTTGATACACTGCTCCAAACTGTGTTTAGTGGTGCGAATACCACTGTGAACCGTTTTGTCTCGCTGATGCAGGATGAATTCCATATGATCCCTGCGCATGATCTCAGTAGGCTCCACGCATTGGGTCGCCTTACTGGCCGGAACCTGCGGCACAACCGGCTGCAGATTCCCGGCCAGCAGCAATAGCGGGATGCCAGTCACAATCATCCCCGCCAGTAGCTTGTACCAGCCATGCCTACGCGCTCGCATTATGAATTACCTTGCTGAATCGCTGAGTATCAATGATCACTCATCAGTGATCGTCCATCAGTGATCACCCAGGGCCATATCGATATAACCAGTGGGACAGACATCCGCACAGATATGGCAACCGATGCACTTGTTGTAGTCAGTATCCACATAGCGCCCAGTCGTGCTCTTGTCTTTCTTGACCCGGAATACCGCATCCTGCGGGCAGTAGATCACGCAATTGTCACACTCAAAACACATGCCACAGCTCATGCAAC
>JBGTHR010000263.1:0-1848 GCA_041746095.1 Gammaproteobacteria bacterium
CGGCAGCGGATAGATGCATGAGCGTGTGAAGATCCGTGCTGAATCCGGTAGCCGGGCGCGCACGTCCAAATACTTCGCCAATTTCATCATAGCGGCCACCACGCGCAATCTCCTGACCACGCCCTCGAACATAGGCCGCAAACGCAATCCCGTTCTCGTAATGGTAGCCGCGTAATTCGGCAAGATCAAAATGCAGTTCAATGTGCGGCTTATGGACCATGATCCTGTCGGCCACTTTTTCCAGATAGTCGAGTGACTCATGCACCCTGGCGCCGGCATGCTTCAGGCTTATTCTGGCATGTGTGAGCACTTCCTCTCCACCGCTCATGTTTGCCAGTTCCAGTAACATGGCATGATTGTTCGCCGGCAATTGCGCTGCATCCAGAAACTGCTGTATCTCGGGCAATGCCTTCCTTTGCAGCATCTCAAACAGCGTAGATGTTTGCGCATCGCTCAGTTCTGCCTGACGGGCTAAATTCCAGTATATGCCGACATGCCCGAGATCCAGATGTACATTATTTACTGAGGTGGCGCGCAGCGTTTCCAGCATCAGAAGAATGACTTCAACATCACTGTCGATTCCAGCATGACCATAAATTTCGGCGCCTACCTGCAGCGGCGCGCGCGAACCATTCAGCCCTTCAGGCCGTGTACGCAATACCGTACCCATATAGCATAACCGGGTTGGTACATTGCGTTTCAACATATGCGCATCAATGCGCGCCACTTGCGGACTCATGTCGGCGCGCACGCCCATCAACCGGCCGTTTAATTGATCAGTCAATTTGAACGTCTGCAGATCAAGCTCCGGACTGTTGCCTACCAGTAACGATTCCAGATATTCAATCAAGGAGGGCATTACCAGTTCGTAACCCCATGAAGCATACAGATCAAGAATCTTGCGGCGATAACACTCCAGCCATGCCGCCTGTTTTGGCAGCACTTCCTGTATGCCTTCGGGGAGAAGCCAGCGGTCTTCAGTACGCATAAGATATCCGCCCGGTCAGTTGAGACGGACGAAATACAATAACAGAACACCTGCAATCATGCTGACAAGACCGATAAGTCTAATGGTTTTATCCGGCATATTAAGGAGTTGCTGCAGGGTTTTACGCAACCCGCCTGGATTCAAAAAAGGGATGATCCCCTCAAACACCAGCACCAGCGCAATAGCAGCCAGCAGATCATTCCACATTTTATGTCATCCGCAGAGTGCTTGCGCTTACTCACCCGTTGATTTGTTGAAGTAACGGAAAAATTCCGAGTCAGGTTCCAGAACCAGCACATCGTTTTTACCTTTAAACGTATTCTTGTAGCTGTCCAGACTGCGGTAAAACGTGTAAAACTCTGGATCCGCGCCATAGGCTGTGGCATAAGTCTCCGCAGATACCGCATCACCCTCACCTCGAATCTGTTGAGAATCCTTGTAGGCATCTGCAAGAATTACGGTTCGTTTGCGATCGGCCTCGGCGCGAATTTTCTCCGCCTCTTCTTTGCCGCGAGCACGGAACTCTCGGGCAGCAAGTTCACGCTCGGCGCGCATACGATCATATACGGACTCACTGACCTCATCAGGAAGATCAATTCTGTTGATGCGCACATCGACAACGTTGATGCCAAGACGCTCGGTCACGGTATTAGTCTGGATGCGCAACGAATCCATAATTTCTTGACGCTCACCCGACACTGCCTCTTGAATCGTACGACTGCCGAATTGATTACGCAGATCATCCTTGACGATCTGGGACAGCCGGTTGCGTGCATTAACTTCATCACCACGCAATGAAACATAGTATTGACGGACATCATTGATCTGCCATTTGACAAAGTAATCGACAATGACATTCT
>JBGTHR010000264.1:0-2744 GCA_041746095.1 Gammaproteobacteria bacterium
ACTGGGACGGAATTCGCGCAGATTATTGTCATCGACATCCCACGGGTGAATTTCGCAATAAGTCCCGGCTTCACGCACGCGTCGTGCGATCAACTGGGTGTACTGGGAGCCAAAATCCAGAATCAGGATTTTGTCTTGATGGATATTCTGTGTCACAGTGGTCTACCAGAAATGTTAAAGGTTAAAACATAGGCATTCGAGCCGCCGCACACTGGCAGCTCTGCACGGCTGAAGGCCTGAACAAACAAGAGATTCCTGATTGTATTCACAAGCTGCGGACAAGAGTACTTCTGTCTGACAGTTTGTGTGAGTTAAGTCAGTCTATACGGTAATTCGGGGCCTCCTTGGTGATCGCTACATCATGGACATGGCTCTCCCGCATACCGGCACTCGAAATTCGTACGAATTCCGGCTTTGTGCGCATGTCCTCAATGCTGCTGCATCCCACATAACCCATACTTGACCTGAGGCCACCCAGCAACTGATGAACAATTGCCACTATCGTGCCCTTGTAGGGAACACGCCCCTCAATACCCTCGGGCACCAGCTTGTCCACGGCAGCGACATCCTCCTGAAAATAGCGGTCACTGGAACCCTGCTGCATTGCCGCCAGAGAACCCATGCCCCGATAGGCCTTGTATGACCGCCCCTGATATAACTCTACTTCACCTGGCGCCTCCTTGGTGCCGGCAAACAGGCTGCCTATCATTACCGTATGCGCCCCGGCCGCGATTGCCTTGGCCATATCGCCGGAATATCGAATGCCGCCATCCGCAATCAACGGTATGCCTTTCGATTTCAACCCCTCATGGACGTTATATATCGCGGTGATCTGCGGTAAACCCACACCGGCCACGATTCTGGTCGTGCAGATCGAACCCGGGCCTATACCCACCTTAACGGCATCCGCCCCGTGCTCTACGAGAGCAATCGCTGCCTCGGCAGTGGCAACATTACCGCCTATGACCTGTACATCCGGAAACTGCCGTTTGACCCAGGCGACCTGATCCAGCACACCCTGCGAATGGCCATGCGCGGTATCGACCACAATAACATCCACACCGGCCTCTACCAGCGCGGTCACGCGCTCATTAGTCCCCTTGCCAGCGCCTACCGCGGCCCCCACCCTGAGACGGCCCTGGCTGTCCTTACAGGCATTGGGGAAGTCCGTGGATTTCTGAATATCCTTGACGGTAATCATACCCCGAAGCTGGAAGGCATCATTGATCACCAGGACTTTCTCAATGCGATACTCATGCAGCAACCGCTTGACTTCATCCTTGCTCGCACCCTCTTTCACCGTCACCAGGCGTTCCTTGGGTGTCATGACCGTGGACACGGGCGCATCCAGGCGAGTCTCAAAGCGCAGATCCCGGCTGGTGACAATGCCGACCAGGGATTCCCCATCAACCACCGGAACTCCTGAGATTCTGTGCGCATGAGTCAATTCAATAACTTCCCGAATACTGATGGTCGGCGGCACTGTGATCGGCTCCTTGATCACACCGCTTTCATACTTCTTGACCATCCGCGCTTCGCTGGCCTGGGCCTGAATAGTCATGTTTTTATGGATAATGCCGAGACCACCCTCCTGGGCCATGGCAATCGCCAACCTGCCCTCGGTGACGGTATCCATGGCGGCGGAGATCAGGGGTATGTTGAGGGTTATATCACGGGTAAGCCGAGTACTCAGATCGGTATCGCGTGGCAATATGTTTGAGTACGCCGGAATAAGGAGTACGTCATCGAAGGTGAGGGCTTCCTGGGTAATGCGCATTGATTTCTTCTACCTGTTCAAAGATCAATTATAGATTCTGCCCTCGATTGGGTAAACCGATACAATAGGCATAAAATTTACCTGGGGTCGGATTCTCACGTTAACCACATGGCGATTCACACCATCCCGGCAACCCGCAACCCACGATCCGATGCAACCAAGCAAGGGTTTCATTAACTTTTTACAATATGGATTCTATCACCGGCGCAAAGCGGAATGTTTACACGGTTAGCCAGCTTAATCAGCAGGCTAACGCGATCCTGAGTTCAAGCTTCCCGCTGCTATGGGTGGAAGGCGAGATCTCCAATCTGGCCCGTCCGTCCTCTGGACATCTGTATTTTACGCTCAAAGACTCAGGCGCGCAGATAAGATGCGCAATGTTTCGCCAGCACTGTCAGAGGCTGTATTTCCGGCCAGTGGATGGGCTACAAGTACTAGTGCGTGCACGCGCGGGATTATATGAAATACGGGGTGATTTTCAGCTTACAGTCGAACACATGGAGGAGGCTGGCAGTGGCATTCTGCAGCTCAGATTCGAGAATCTGAAACGCAAACTGGCTGATGAGGGCCTGTTTGATCAGACACATAAACGGCCTCTGCCAGAATATCCCCGTAAACTTGGCATCATCACCTCACCCACCGGCGCCGTAGTGCACGACATACTTAACGTGCTGAAACGCCGATTTCCGTCACTTCCTGTAATCATTTATCCCACCCGCGTGCAAGGCGAAGCGGCGGCGGCTAATATCATCGAGATGTTTCATCGGGCGCATAATGACGCGCAGTGTGATGTGTTAATTCTTGCTCGCGGCGGCGGATCACTGGAAGATCTATGGCCATTTAATGAAGAGACTGTAGCCCGTGCACTGGCTAATCGCACACTGCCAGTAATCAGCGGCATTGGTCATGAAATTGACTTCACGATTTGTGACTTTATAGCCGATCTACGCGCCCCCACTCCCTCGGC
>JBGTHR010000265.1:0-1766 GCA_041746095.1 Gammaproteobacteria bacterium
TAGCCGCTGCCGGCGCTCCGCAAGACAGTATTCTACTTACAGGTGTTGCAGGCCTCGTGGCTGGAGCGATGTCGATGGCGGCAGGTGAGTATGTATCGGTGCAATCTCAAGCCGATACTGAAGTCGCGGACATTAAAAGAGAGAAATATGAACTGGAAAACGAACCAGAACGTGAACTGGCGGAACTGACCTCAATATATGTGAGCCGAGGACTTGATCAGCCGCTGGCACGGCAAGTAGCAGTAAAACTGATGTCAACTGATGCCCTGAGAGCGCATACGCGTGATGAACTTGGCATTACGGAGACGCTGCGGGCACGGCCAGTACAGGCCGCTCTTACCTCTGCACTCGCTTTTACTGCAGGCGCCAGTGTTCCTATTACGGCAGCATTGCTGGCGCCTTTGTTGTGGATTGCAGAAGCAACATCGGCGACGGCGTTGTTCACGTTAGTCATTCTTGGCGGAACCGCCGCATACGCAGGTGGCGCATCGATTGCCAGGGGCGCTGCGCGCGTTGCCTTCTGGGGCGCGCTTGCGATGGGACTCACGGCTGGCGTCGGCAAGCTCCTGGGAGCGGCGATATAGATAATATGCATTGATATAACAGTCCGGTAGAATATCCATAATCCAGTTATTCTGGCAGCGCGTTATAAAATCATGCGCATGATACAGACCATCGTAACGGCCGATCTGAATGTGGTTTTGTATATTAATTGGTTTCACAACTAAGTGCTCGGATTTCAGCAGGTACCAGAGTAACCAAAAGTAAGAGTAAGCGGAATATCAGTCTATGTCCTCACCCTAACAGCTAGTAAGCAAGAGTCGTGAATCTCCTGGCGAGTCTGGAAACACAAAACAAACCCAAAATCCTATTCCTGGGTTTAGTGCTTACGTGTGTTATTGGCATCACGGATTATCTGAGCGGAAATGAGCTCTCGTTTTCGGTGTTCTATGTACTGCCAATATCCCTGATCGCCTGGTTCACCAACAAACGGTATGGACTTGGCATTTCACTTATAAGCGCTTTAGTCTGGCTGATTGCGGAAATAGCTACGAGAGAGCCTTACTCAAGCAGCCTTATTCCTGTTTGGAATACACTCATCAGACTCACCTTTTATGTGATTATTACGCTATTGTTATCAGCGTTACGGGAAGCTGTCAAAAGGGAAAGCGAACTGGCGCGCATTGATTATTTGACCGGCGCAGTCAACTTGCGTTTCTTTACGAATCTGGCGCAAATGGAGATTGACCGATTCCAACGCTATCAACATCCATTTACGCTCGCTTATATGGACCTTGATAACTTCAAGACGGTTAATGATAAGTTTGGACATGCGGCCGGAGATCAGGTTCTTCGCACTGTAGCCAGTGCCGTCAAAGGGCGTATGCGGATTACAGATATCTTTGCGCGCCTTGGTGGGGATGAGTTTGTACTGTTGCTGCCCGAAACCAACCAGGACTCCGCGCGGTCTGCGGTCTCCAAGATTCACAATGGCCTGATGAAGGAAATGAAATGTAATGGTTGGCCGCTTACCTTCAGTATTGGTGTCTTGACATGCGAGGTTGCACCACCAAGCACCAGCGCATTAGTAAAAATGGCTGATGAGTTGATGTATTCGGTGAAGCATGAACATAAGGATGCGGTTAAATACTCGGTTTTTGCAGGCTGACACCTGTATGCAACAAAACACGCTTTATGAGCAAAAATCATTCAAGAGGGCACACTGAATTTTGAACACATTAAAATATCTTTTTGATAAAAATCTC
>JBGTHR010000266.1:0-3820 GCA_041746095.1 Gammaproteobacteria bacterium
CCCGCGACTGCAGCAACGCAGCCGATCGGGACGACTGGAAGCTGACGGACGACCTGAAGAAAGAGGTTCCGGCCGGCGTCAGCACCTGGGAATCCTGATCCACCCGGGTAATAGGTAACCACTACTCAGGCCGGGCAATGGCTGCCCGGCCTTTTTATTGCCTGCTATCTGTCAACTTATTTTTCCTAAAAGGGTCGTAGCATTTTTCGCCTTAGAGTCAATCGACTTTTGTAACAATGTCGCCTTTTGTGCTCTCCAGCAAAGCAATTAACTCCATTCGTTCTTTATCTGGCACTTCGAACTTGTCAAGAGTCGCATCAAAGTCGACCATACTGGCGGCCCATTCCTCGTTCGTTATGTTGAGATCAGCATGGGATGCCTTCATCGTGCGGCCTGCATATTGTTCAGGACCTCCCGTCGCTTTTGCAACAAAAGCCGTTACCAAATACTTCAAGCCGGGTTTGGGAACGGTATGTCGGGCTGCATCAATGGCCGGATTGGCATTGAGTGTATCGTTGACCAGTAGGCGCTCTACGAAATCGTCGACCACACTAGCAATAGGATAAATCCCGCCCAGCCGTTTGTAGAGCGGGGGATCTGAGGATTGTTCGCCTGCGGCGTTTGCTAGCGTTTGAACAACCCCGAGTGCGAATAGTAAAGACAGTAACGCAAGACTATATTTTTTACGCATAGCTTCATGCCTCATATTTGTTAATAACTGTAGAAGTATCAATTGTTCAATAGAATTATTGAATAGTCAACGTGCCTTCAGAATAGTTACGCATAAAAATGCATCTGACCATCACTACAAAGATTGGGTAATCAGTGCAGAGAAGGGGATCAGCCCTTTTGATCCTAACCGCGTTCTGCCTTACAGTCAGGATTGACCGAATTTTACTGAAAATCTCCAGAACCGCGATTGGGTGAACCCGCACATTCGCGAGCGGTTTCAGAGGACAGGAACTCAGGCCGCGATCCCCTCCGCAGGAGTAAAGACAAAGCCTCTATCATTCGCATCAAGATAAATCCTGTCCCCAGCATTAAACCGCCCTGCCAGAATCTCCTGGGCGAGCTGATTTTCAATCTGCTGCTGTATCACACGTTTTAGCGGACGGGCGCCGTATACCGGATCGAATCCGGCTTCAGCCAGCCTGTCCAGCGCCGCATCGCTGAGTTCAATGCCCATATCCCGATCCGCCAGCCGAGCACGCAAGTTGCGCAACTGGATGCTGGCAATTTCACGGATTTGTGCTCTATCAAGAGGATGAAACACCACAGTATCATCGATACGATTGATAAATTCCGGGCGGAAATGCTGAGCGACGATGTCCATAACAGCAATCTTCATGCGCTCATAGTGCTCTTCACCCGCCATCTCCTGAATCGTCTGGCTGCCAAGATTAGACGTCATGACGATCACCGTATTGCGAAAATCCACGGTGCGGCCGTGTCCATCGGTAAGCCGGCCATCATCGAGGACCTGCAATAGAATATTAAATACTTCAGGGTGCGCCTTCTCTATTTCATCCATTAGAATGACTGAGTAAGGCTTTCTGCGCACTGCCTCGGTCAGATAACCACCCTCCTCATACCCCACGTAACCCGGCGGTGCGCCGATCAGTCTGGCTACTGAGTGCTTTTCCATGAACTCTGACATGTCGATTCGGACTAGGGCATCCTGAGTATCAAACAGAAATGTCGCCAGGGCCTTGGTCAGCTCGGTCTTGCCAACCCCGGTGGGGCCCAGAAACAGGAATGAACCATTGGGCCGATTGGGATCGGACAATCCCGCCCGTGAACGCCGTATGGCGTTTGACACCGCATGAACGGCTTCTCCCTGACCGACCACATATTTCTGCAGATCGTCTTCCATGCGCAGCAGTTTCTCTCTCTCTCCTTCCAACATTCTTGAGACCGGAATACCCGTCCAGCGGGAGACCACTTCCGCGATCTCTTCATCGCTCACCTTATTGCGCAATAACTGAGTCTCCCGATGCTCGGTTTGAGCCACCTGCAGCAACTGCTTTTCCAGTTCTGGTATGCGACCATATTGAAGTTCGGACATGCGTGTCAGATCACTGGCGCGATGCGCAGTCTCCAGCTCAATTCTGGCCCGTTCCAGTTCCTCCTTGATATGTGTGGCGCCCTGCACGGCAGCCTTCTCGGATTTCCAGATTTCCTCAAGATCGGAGTACTCCTTATCGAGCTCGCGAATCTCTTCTTCCAGCACCTCGAGACGCCTTCTGGATGCATCATCTTTTTCCTTTTTCAAGGCCTCGCGCTCGATCTTCAGCTGAATCAAACGGCGATCCATTCGGTCCATCGATTCTGGCTTGGAGTCGATCTCCATACGGATAAGGGAGGCGGCTTCATCCATCAGGTCAATGGCCTTATCAGGCAGTTGCCGTCCACTGATATACCGGTGTGACAAAGTCGCCGCAGCCACCAGGGCAGGATCGGTGATTTCAACGCCATGATGGACTTCATAGCGTTCCTTCAAACCGCGTAATATGGCGATGGTATCCTCTACAGAAGGTTCTTCAACCAACACCTTCTGAAACCGCCGCTCCAGGGCTGCATCCTTTTCGATGTACTGTCGGTACTCATCAAGTGTAGTAGCGCCGATGCAATGCAGTTCGCCACGCGCCAATGCCGGTTTAAGCATATTACCGGCATCCATTGAGCCTTCCGCCTTACCGGCGCCGACCATGTTATGCACTTCGTCAATAAACAGGATGATACGTCCCTCCTGTTTGGATAAATCGTTCAGAACCGCCTTGAGGCGTTCCTCGAATTCGCCGCGAAATTTGGCGCCCGCGATCAAGCTGCCCATATCCAACGATAGTACTCGCTTGTCCTTTAAGCCTTCGGGGACTTCGCCGTTGACGATACGTTGCGCCAGCCCTTCGATAATAGCGGTCTTGCCGACACCCGGTTCACCTATCAGTACCGGATTATTCTTGGTGCGACGCTGTAGCACCTGGATGGCGCGGCGAATCTCGTCATCCCGTCCAATGACCGGATCCAGTTTGCCCTGCTCGGCACGCTCGGTCAGATCGATAGTAAACCTCTCCAATGCCTGGCGAGTATCCTCAGCGTTGGCATCATCAACCTTATGGCCGCCGCGCATGGACTCAATGGCTTTCTCCAGAACACTGCGTGTAGCGCCGGACTTATGCATGATATCGGCCAGCGATCCCTTGCCTTCCAATGCTGCGAGGACAAACAATTCGGAGGAGATAAACTGATCCTGCCGCTGTTGCGCGAGCTTGTCAGTAACATTCAGCAACCGGCCAAGCTCATTTGATATATGTACTTCTCCTGGAGTCCCCTCGACCGTCGGCACACGATCAAGCGCCTCACCCAGTTGCGAACGCAGTTGATTAACGTTGACATCCGCCTGGGCAAGAAGGTGACGCGTGCTGCCGCCCTCCTGATCCAGCAATGCCGTCATAAGATGTGCAGGTTCGATAAACTGGTGATCCCTGCCGATGGCAAGAGACTGCGCCTCCTGCAGGGCAAGCTGGAATTTGCTGGTTAATTTGTCCATTCGCATGACGGTGTGCTCGATTTGTTACACTCCCGATATAAATGAGGGTAATTTTGCGGTATTCAAGGACCTAATCCCACTGGATTCTGAGCATATTGCATTGAGCTTCATCAATGCTGCGACCTGCCGACGAATCAGTGCGCTGGATAGATTTAGCGAAATCTGGGCCATCAGGCCGATATAATCGCCGAATGGCTACCCAGGTTGATCTACCTATGGGTGATAAGCTGGGTAGCCCATTCTATATTTGATTGAGTGGCAATTCTTATT
>JBGTHR010000267.1:0-2414 GCA_041746095.1 Gammaproteobacteria bacterium
CGCCGACAGCCATGTGATTGAGAATGGGAGCTTGATCAATGCACAATAAGAGATGGCAGTATCAGAACATATGAGCACAGCGACGGTGATATTCCATGCGCTTTACCCGGATCCATCCGGACCTGATGTCTCTGCAAAGCCAATGGTAAAAATAATTTATGACGTCGAGTTTGAAGGCAAGCTGTACTCACATTTCGTTGCGAGTTTGGAGTTACCTTCCAATGCTGACATTTCCTCGCCACTGGTATCACATGATCTGCCATTCATCTGTCAGAACTTTGAACGGGCGGTGCTTGCCTATTATGAATTTGTGCTTGGGCCTCAGGGGAGTTTGCTAAGCCCGTCTGGACCGAAAGGGCTGCTGCCCAGGGATAACGTATTCCACGTCGAGTGGGAGGTTCATCTGGATATGTCCGCGGATAACAGCGCAGCTAGTTGATAGCGTATTCGTGACGTTTCGCCACAGAGTTGCTGATTAATACGACATCATCAGGTAGCGTGATTTCTACTCCAATCGGGAGGTGATCGGAGTAATTCACCTGGTAGACAGTACTCTTTTCGATCTTGAGCTCGGGCGTCACAAAAATGTGGTCGACACTGTGCACAGGTCTCCAGCTGGGATATGTACTATGGGAATATTCAGGTTCACACAACCGAGTACTCTGTAGCAGAGCCTGAATCTCCTGACTGTCGGTCGCACAATTCAGATCGCCCATGACAATTACATGCTTATGCATTTCGAGCTGCTTGATGATGTATCTGATCTGATGTGTTCTGGCATTTCTGCTAAGTGATAGATGCAACAGTATGACGACCAGTGCGCTGTCGCCTGAGCCATAGTGGACCTCCATGGCGCCGCGTCCCGGTATAGCGCCAGGGAGTCTATGTTCAACAACCTGGCTGGGTTCAAACTGGCTGAGTATTCCCATGCTGTGTTTGGCGAATCGACCCAGATTCCGGTTAACCTGGCTGCGCCAGAAGGGAAACTGGCCAATACGGGCTAGGTACTCGGCCTGATTGATAAAATCGGTGCGTATGCTGCCGGCATCCAGTTCCTGTAGGCCGACCAGATCAAATTCCGCGATCCACTCGCCAATACTCTCCAGGTTTTTAATCCTGCCAGGATAGGGGATGACATGTTTCCAGCTATTTGTCATGTAATGACGATAGCGGCTGGTAGAGATGCCGATCTGGATATTATAGCTGAGTATTCTTAGACGATTTATTCTAGGAACATCCTGCGCCGGCAATGCGATCTGTTTTCTGGCTTCCATTCAGAAATCCTGCATATCTCAATTAAAAATCTAAACGTATATATGTGATGTTAGCGGTTCGTGGTTAAGATTCAATGACGCAGTACACACTAGTAATAATCCGGCCAATGATTCCTGAATTTCCTATCTGCCTTCTCGTCTTTCAAATTGCAACTGGACAGTCAGATTTGTCGGATATAATCCGCGTAAGTTCAAAAGCATTTTTTTTAGATGTCTGTATGATGATTATATTCGCCACGCCAGTGAAGGATAGCCTGCGTGTTCCCGGCGGTCAGTTTTTGCTGGCAGAATGGATAAATGCTTCAGTATAGATTCCCTCATTCAGTCGCTCGAACTGCCTTTTCTGTAGGTATGCTTAAGGTGAGCAGTAACCCTAAGACAAAGAAAACGAGAATGCTGGCCATGCCGATGCGCTGACTGCCCGACCACAAGGTGATCGAGCCGACCAGCAAGGGACCCAGGAACGATGTCGCCTTGCCTGAGAACGCAAATAGGCCGAACATCTGATTCTGAAGATTTTCTGGCGCCACTCTCGCCAGATAAGAACGGCTGGCGGCCTGCACCGGGCCAACAAAGATACCCAATATCAGCCCGAAGACCCAGAATAAGGTTAGCGAAGTCACGAGCAGGATCGCTGAGGCGCTGATGATCAGTCCTATCAGCGACACGACAAGTATGGATTTGGCGCCGAATTTATCATCCAGCCAGGCAAACCCGAAGGCGCCTAAGCCTGCCGTGAGATTAAGTGCGATCCCGTATAAAAGCACGCCAGACTCATCCATATTAAAAGTACCCGCCGCGTAAATCCCACCAAATGCAAACAGCGTGGCTAGTCCATCGATAAAGATCATGCGCGCTATCAAAAAGCGCACGATGTAATAGTATTGCCGGACATTGCGTAATGACTCCCGAAGCTGCCTCAGCCCCGCTCTGGTGGCCTGAAGCAGTGTCTTCCCGGTTTTAGGCGTATCCTGAGTGAAGAAGAACAGCGGCAGCATGAATATCAGGTACCAGCCTGCCGCGAGCAGGAAACTCGCCCGTATATGCTGTGCTGATGCAAGATCCAGATTGAACCACTGAAAGGCAGGCTTGATAAACACCATTAACGCTATCACCAGACATAGCAGCCCACCGGCATAT
>JBGTHR010000268.1:0-2250 GCA_041746095.1 Gammaproteobacteria bacterium
ACCGATGATCTCCGAGCCCGGTGTTCGCTTCCATTATGCAATATCAGCAGGCGTGCGCTTTGGAGACAGCGAGTGGAAGAACGTTATAAACGAACAATTGCAGAATAATGAAGACAAGATTCTGGAGCTACTGAATACATATAATGTCCCATTGGTTGAAGAAGACGGTAGTTTGCTCACATCCACAAAAGATGTGGAGTAAAGCCCACCATAGCTAACGATACAATCACACGAAGCATCGGCGGTGTAGGCTTGGATTCAACACAAACATAGCGCATATAGCTATAAGAAGTCGTGTGCGCACACCGTTGCCCTGCCTCTATAATTCCTCATCCAGAATTTTTTCCACTCGCTCACGATAGACTTCCTCAGGAATTAACCCACGTTCCAGCAGGTGCTTCAACATCACGAGACGTGTCTCAGCAGTGACCTCGAGTGACTTATCATTCGAAACTTCAGAGTTTTGAACACTGGGAGCAGGAGCGATAACTTCAGGCTCTTGTTGCTGGCGTTCGACCTCCAGCTGTTTTTCCAGTTTATCCACCCTGCGCCGCAACGCCTGCTGTTCCGCGCCCTCCGTTGTCGCCGTCGCTACAGGCGCAGCCGTTCGCTCTTCAGTGTCGCCAGGCGAATCCAGGGCTTGCTGATTCAGAACAACCCAATCAGGGCGTCCATCCAATAACTCAACAACTGGTGTAGTGACTATCTCTGCCTGAAATGTGGCTGGTTTAACGCGTGACCCCTGTTGCACCGGATCCAAGCGAGGGTCCGCTGTCTCGCTATAAGGCGCCAGAAGTTCACCAAAGATCAAATTGAGATGCCCATCACGATAGAAAACACGTGCAGCGCTGCCACGCTTCTCGGGCAATGAAGCGGCGCCAGTTCGATGATAACCTGCCTTGAATATGACGATATCTTGATCAGGACCTGCTCTGGCCAATCCTTGCGATAATACTTCACCGAGATCTTCAAGATCGTCTTCGCTGAAAACCTCTACGGATTTTCTGCCCGTAATGAACGATGACTTACCCGGGAGTTGCGCCTGTATTGCGGCCAGCATGGTGCGGATCTGCGCGGCTGCGAGTGTAACCGGATGATCGTTTGACGAGCTGTTACTCGCACTTTGTTCACTGGGCTCGATTCGTATGTACTGACTCTGAAATCGCCATAAGGTCTGGTAGGCATTGGTATCATCTTTCTTGATTAGACCGCAGGCCGTCAATGCCAGCGTAAAGACTGTAAGGGCCAAGGTCAGTCCAGAAATTCTGATCTTATGCAGTCTTCCCACCTGATAACACTTCATAAAGTCTTTCTCCTCGCACAATTTTTTATTTGACCTGAAACAAAAGTTTACATCAAGAGTTCTTTTATGGTTTTCATGCGCTCAATTGCGTGAATCAGTTCTGCCACAATCTGCCGCAATAGTGATACGAATTTTCTGTCTTTGCACTTATCACGTGATTTAACAGACGGTCAATCATGAAGCAGTGGGTGTTACTACTATACAACAATCACTCAAAAGCGGGCAGCATTTGTTGGCCTTAAGAGACATGTTAGTTTGCCACTTGACATCTACGTCCATCATTACTAAGCAAGAATTCCCTTGGCATGCTAGTTGCTCCTCGAATTCACGAAAGCTTGTCAATCAACTAAGTGAGGAATGCAGCTTTATTACAACAAAAGGCATAGCAGGCTTTCTTCAAAGCGCGTTCAACCAACGGGACAATGAGGAGATAAAAAATGAATAATGCCACAGTTAATTTGATACGAGCAGGTATGGCGGCAGGAATTGTTAGCAGCTCAGCATTGGCGGCAACGTTTGATGTGGGTATCGGCAATATCGGTTTCAAGGCCGGTGACTGGGACATCAGCATCGCTGGTGAAGTCAACGGCTTCTACAGCTACAGCGACTGCGATAGTCCTGCGGCTACGGTCGGCGGAGGGCTGAGCTGCACCGGCGGCAATACTGCGGACATTCGAAACGGTCTGCTGCCTGCGGCCTTTATTATTTCGGCCGCAACCACGCAGTCCGATTTTGACATCGGTTTTACCTTTGGATTTTTCCCCGGCATCAATAACCGTGTGGATGGCGGTGTTAATGGCGTTAACAACAACGTGGCGCTGGGAACCGCCGGTACCGATTTTCGTTTGACTTACCTGACCTTCGGCCAGGAGACGTGGGGCAATTTCCTGATCGGTCGAAACATCGGTATCTTTGGCCGCGACGCTGTTACGGGCTTACCGCTCGGC
>JBGTHR010000269.1:0-3142 GCA_041746095.1 Gammaproteobacteria bacterium
GCTCTTCTTCATGGTCATCTTCAAGTTCTTCATAGTCCTCTCCGTTCTGCAGCCTGGTGAGCAGTTTTCGCTCACTTACCAGTCGGGATTTGTAGACACGATCAATTCCAGGTTGTTGCAGTGCGATATTAATGTGATCAAGCGCGGCTCCCAGTTGTGCGTGAGCAAAATAGAATTCTGCCAGTGATTCATGGCTGACCCATGGTTGACTGGCTTCTGCAGCGGCGCGCGCCTTGAGTTTGTGAATGGCCGGATTATCGCTGCGTGATCCTGTGAGTTTGTCTATTTTGAGTATTGCCTCTTGAGGTTTTCCAACATCGATGAGGCTTTCAGCAAGATAGTAAATGATCGATTCATGATTAGGATAAATCTGATCCAGACCCTTGGCGATTGACAGTGCCTCTTCAGATTTCCTGTCTGCCAACAGCGCCTGAATCATACCCAGACTTATAGCAATGTTTTCTTCACCGCTCTGTTTAATATTAAGCAACTCTTTATAGGCCTTGGCCGGATTGCCTGCACTGATTAGCGCGATGGCGTAGCTATAATGTTCCATGGCATCATATTCTTCACGCTTTTGAATTCCTTGTTCATAGCGGCTGATGAGGTCATTGGAATTAGAGGTCAGCGCTATTACCCGCGCCTTGGCAAAGTCAAAGTATGTGCTGTTGCGAATAAACTTCCCCTGGTATTGGGCTGCCCGACTTTTGGTATCCGCTATTCGCCCTGAAGTAATCGGGTGAGTGCTGAGGAATTCTGGGAGTTGTCCGGTATTCAGCTGCGCGTATTTTTGCAGATGCACCAGGAATGCGGGCATGCCGTTGGGATCATAGCCTGCGGCTGCAAGATATTTCATGCCAACCCGGTCGGCCTCTTGCTCATTTCCCCGCGAGAAGCTCAGTTGTGCCTGCCTACCGGCAGCTAGGGTGGACTGCAGCGCAGCCGTTCCGGCTTCAGGGTTGTATACTGTTGCAAGGATAGAGGCCAATACAGCAATACCAGTGGCCAGGTTGACCTTTTTGGCATTGGCGAGACTGCGAACTAAGTGACGCTGTGTGACATGAGCAATCTCATGCCCCAGTACACCGGCTACTTCGCTTTCGGAATTTGCCGTGGTGATCAGACCGGCATTGACTACGACTACGCCACCTGGTGCGGCAAAGGCATTGATAGCCTGATCCATCACAAGCATGAAGCGAAATCGGGCGCTGGAGTTTACGCCTCCAGAGAGTATGCGCGTACCCAGTGAATGGATGTAGCTACTCAGTTCTGGATCGGTCGTGACGTTAAGTGTGCCGCGAATCTGCGCCTGAATCACAGAGCCCAGACTTTGTTCCTGGGCTTCAGTGAGGATGACGCCGCCAGGATCTCCAATATCCGGAAGATTGGAATCTGCTTCGCTGCGCATCAGTAATGTAGCCAGCACTAACCAGCCGGAGACGATCACAACGAGTAACGTCCGCAAAGTGACTGGGTGCCAAATCGGTTTCAAGCCACCGGTCAATGGAGTTCTGCTCAGCATGCCATACTCGCGGGAGTAGATGTGAGAGGCAGAATCAAGTCTGTCTCACAGAATATGTGTGTTTGGATCATTGGGCATGTGGCCAGGGTTTGATATGATCAATAGTTTGACACTAACCTGTTATTAATTCAGTCATTCTCAGTGTAAAATGGTAGACTAGCAACTATTATGCGGGTGTAGTGTTAGCAATTCCTGACCGTAGGCCTCATCATTTCTCGACATCATCCCATACAGACTTAACAAACTGTATTAAGTGCCACATTTGTTGGTGGACTGCCGACGGAATGTTGCCCATTAAAGAGTATTAAGATATTCTAAACTAGCTATTTTATATGGAAAGTATTTAGAGCCAAAGGAGATTAGCGTCTTTAAAGTATCTATGAGTGGAATTATGCAGGGTCCTCTATATAAAATCCAAGTAGATACGATATGTAACAGGCGGATTATATTAATAAAATCGTCATAGTTGCATGCAGAAGTATGGCAACAAAAGCTTCAGCAGAGTAATGCCTGATTTGTGACCAGTATTACAGTAAGCCCAGCCAGCTGCGTCTATCATGGTCTATTTTAATAGGTTGAGTCCGGTTGAGGATATGCTGATAGATGATTACAGCGACACCTTTGTAATTGTTACATTAAAATACGGCCACTCAAGGCTACCTTTATTTAGTTTCAGGAGGATGTGTATGTCAGAATTTGATCAAGAACTAGATGCAACGGGTCTGAATTGCCCTTTGCCAATACTGCGCGCCAAGAAGGCATTGAACTCAATGGACGGTGGTCAAGTACTGCATATTATAGCCACGGATCCTGGCTCTGTTAAAGATTTTGAGGCATTCTCAAGACAGACCGGCAATGAATTGATTGAGTCACGGGAAGATGGTGGAAAGTATCATTTTCTAATGAGAAAGATGGCTTAATTACATTTACTTACCAACTTCAGGTATAGACACATGACAGAGAAAAAACTAGCCATAATTACCACCAAAGGGACTCTGGACTGGGGTTATCCACCATTTATCCTGGCATCCACTGCTGCTGCTCTGGGCTATGAGACGCAGATTTTCTTCACATTTTATGGCCTGCAACTGCTAAAGAAGAAACTGGATCTCAAGGTTACATCGCTAGGAAATCCGGGCATGCCCATGCCTATGCCAATGCCTGTCATGCTGCAGGCCCTGCCGGGTATGCAAAGCATGATGACCATGATGATGAAGCAAAAGATGAAATCCAAAGGTGTGGCAAGCCTTGAGGATTTACGCGATTTGTGCGTGGAAGCCGATGTCAAAATGATTGCCTGTCAGATGACTGTGGATCTGTTCGACATGAAGCCATCAGAATTTGTTGACGGCCTTGAGTTTGGCGGCGCCGCAACATTCTTTGAGTTTGCCGGCGAATCCGATATCTGCTTGTTTATCTAACGGAGTTTGTAAGTCCACTCGATTCGAGGAAAACTCGCATATTCATAAGGAGCGTTCGGCTCCTTTTTATGTATATAGTGCAGGTTTGGTGTACTCAGATCTGTTAATCTGAGTCTTCATAGCTCGGCTCGGCATGCGGGGATCACGTTTTTGTAAAATTAAGTGTTACTTCAAGTGTGAACTTGATCTAACTACAGTG
>JBGTHR010000270.1:0-3253 GCA_041746095.1 Gammaproteobacteria bacterium
GCGTCACATTCCTTATGTATGCTGATTGAGCCAGATTCCGAAGTGCTCGCGCTCAGGACATGACAGGCTGGCTCATTCATCCACGGTTAAAGCCGTGATGTTATGTCTGCGACCGCATAAAAAAGCCCGGTTTATCCGGGCTTTTTTCAGACCTGCAAGATGCTCCACTAAGCAGCTTTTTTCGCTGCTGCGTTTTTCAATGCCTGATCCAGATCAGCGATAATATCCTCCACCGTTTCAAGGCCTATGGAAACACGAATCACATCAGGACCTGCTCCTGCTGACTTCTTCTGCTCATCGGATAATTGACGATGAGTAGTCGATGCCGGGTGGATAATGAGCGAACGCGTATCGCCAATGTTGGCGAGGTGAGAAAACAACTTGCAGCCTTCCACCACTGACACGCCCATTGCGTAACCGCCCTTGACACCAAAGGTAAATACAGCGCCCGCGCCTTTCGGGCAATATTTATCAGCCAGCTTCTTGAACCTGCTCGACTTCAGACCGGCATAGGAAACCCACGCAACGTCTTCATGTTTTTCCAGCCATTCGGCCACTTTCAGGGCATTGCTGGTATGCCGCTCCATGCGTAACTGTAGCGTCTCTGTTCCGGTGATGGTTAGATAGGCGTTAAACGGTGACATGGCAGGCCCAAGGTCACGCAGGCTTACTGCATGGGTATACATGGTATACGCCATCTCACCAAATGTTTCCTGAAACTTCAGTCCATGATAGGCGCCGCAGGGTTCGACCAGATCCTTGAATTTATCGTTTTGCGACCAGTCAAATTTACCGCTGTCGATCACCACGCCACCAATGGCATTGCCATGCCCGGACAGAAACTTGGTAGTGGAATGCACGATGAGATCAACACCATATTCGAAAGGCCGGCACAGGGCCGGACTGGCCATGGTGTTATCAACTATGGTTGGAATACCGGCCTCGTGACTAATTTTTGCAATGGCTTCCAGGTCACAGACGATTCCGCCCGGATTTGCAAGACTTTCGGTAAAAATCGCCTTGGTTTTGGAAGTGATGGCCTTGCGGAAGTTCTCGGGGTCTTCCGGATCAACAAATTTAACGTTCCAGCCAAACTTCTTAATCGAATGACCGAATTGAGTAATCGTTCCGCCATACAGCTTGTTGGATGAGACAAACTCATCGCCCGGGTTCATCAGTGCAAACAGAGCGAGTATCTGCGCCGCGTGACCGGAAGCCGTGCAGGTGGCGCCTACACCACCCTCCAGATTGGCCAGACGCTTCTGTAACACACTGACAGTCGGATTCGTCAGCCTTGAGTAAATAAACCCTTCCTGCTCAAGATTGAATAGCGCTGCTGCATGTTCGACATCCTTGAACACAAACGATGTAGTTTGATAAATAGGGGTTGCCCTAGCGCCAGTCGCGGGATCAGGCGCGGCGCCAGCATGAATAGAACGGGTTTCGAAGCCTTTAAAAGTGTCATCACTCATTGTGTTTTTCCTGTGTAATCAGCCTGCATTAGTGACCAGGCATTTGAAATATATTGAGAAATTTTATTGGTAGCAACAGATGGAGTTCATCTGCAAGAATCAATCATAATGATATATTGTGAGGCATCGAATCCAAGATCACAAATCCCGCGATTCTGCTTCTTCATGGTTTATATGCTTCCACTTGTCCACTGGCATATGTCTTGACCGCCTGAGCCTCGATCTCGGCATCCGGATTAAACCAGCGTAATTTCTCATGCAGGCTGACCACCTCGCCGACAATTATCAGAGTAGGGGCACTGACTGCGTTGCGCGCTACCAGCTCGGGCAGTGTATTTAAATTACCGATAAATACCCGCTGATTGGGGGTTGTGCCTTGAGTGATCATGGCCGCCGGTGTAGCTGAATTCAGGCCATGCTCTTTGAGCTTGCCACAGATTATCTCAATACCATGCAAACCCATGTAAAACACAATGGTCTGATGTTGATGCGCCAACATTTCCCAGTTAAGGTCTATAGTGCCATCTTTCAAATGACCGGTGACGAAGATGCAGGCCTGTGCATAGTCCCTGTGCGTCAAGGGAATACCGGCATAAGCGGCGCAACCCGATGCAGCGGTAATTCCAGGCACCACCTGAAAAGGCACGCCCTCTTCAATCAACGTCTCGATCTCCTCGCCACCACGACCAAATACAAACGGATCGCCACCTTTCAGACGTAATACTCGTTTACCCTGTTTCGCTAATCTGACGAGCAATTCATTAATATTTTCCTGCGGTATCGCATGCTGGGAACGCTGCTTGCCCGCATAAATTCGTTCCGCATCCCGGCGTATCAATTCAAGTATGGGTTCAGATACCAGTCGATCATAAACGACCACATCAGCTTGTTGCATAAGCCGCAGGGCGCGGAATGTCAACAGGTCGGGGTCGCCTGGCCCCGCCCCTACCAGATACACTTCTCCGGAAAACTCTGGTTGATAACTGGCATTGTCAATGGCCTGCTCCAGCAGTTTCTGTGCAGCATCATCTCTACCGGCAAACACCATTTCCGCAACTGGCCCCTGTAATATCTGTTCCCAGAAATTGCGCCGTTGTTCCCCTTCGGAAAATTTCTGTTTAACTCTGCCGCGATAACTTTCCACCAGCTTTGCAAGTCGCCCGTAAGCTGACGGTGTGCAGCTCTCCAGACGGCTGCGCAACAGCCTGGCCAGCACCGGTGATGCGCCTCCTGTGGAGACCGCAATCTGAACCGGTGAGCGATCAATAATCGATGGCAGGATAAAGTCGCAATCCGCCGGAGAATCCACCACATTGACAGGTATACCTAGACGTCTGGACTGTTCTGTAACCGTGCGATTGATTGCCTTGTGATTGGTTGCCGCGATGACGAGTACGTTTCCCGCAACATCATCAATATGGAATTGACGCGCCTGATGCTGTATCTCGTTGCGGTTGGCCGACTGTTTGAGTTCGTCACACAGTTCAGGGGCAACGACAGTGACGCGCGCACCGGCCTGTATGAGCAGTCCTGCCTTGCGTGCAGCCACATTACCTCCCCCGACGATCAGACAGGGTTTGTTTTTGATACTGAAAAATAGCGGTAGATAATCCATTATCAAAACAGTCTCACTTTAAGATCTTTCAAAGATATATCCAACTAGGGCCTGTTAACACTAATGATGATAAAATGTACGTATGGAAATCACCTCATCGCACTATCAACGTATCGAAAAATTCCTTCCTGTTCAACGCGGTAACGTAAAGCTATCGAACCTACAG
>JBGTHR010000271.1:0-5152 GCA_041746095.1 Gammaproteobacteria bacterium
CAGTCTTACCTCGGCCCAGGCAGGTGACAACTCTGATTGTATCTTTACTCGCTTACCTTCACCCTCGACCTTGATGTCTTGAATAAAAGGCTGATAACGATCTGCGATGACCTTGACTTCATAGGTGCCCGGCTGCAATTCCAGGTCTTGTAATGGAGTCATTCCCGCCACTTTATTATCAATCAGCACTTGTGCCTGTGACACAGGACTGGAAGAGATCGATAGATATCCGGGTAGTTTCTGCATGCTGAATGTCAGGCTCTGGTTGGCATCCTCAGACACGCTGAATTCCTGCTGCAAATCGCGGTAACCTGATCTTTTCGCGGTCAGTATATGAGTACCGCTATGAATAAGGTAACGTCCACCTACATGCAGTGATGGCAGCCCGCCGCTAATCGATACCCGTTCCGGTTGTGGATCTATCAACAACTGCACCGAACGCGCAGAGAACAGATACCACGCAGCCAGGGCCAGCGTAACCAGCAGTAACACGATAATCATAGGGACTATTTGCCGACCGGCCTTGCTCTCCGTAGCTAAAGCTGAGCTGGGGCTGAAGCTGATCGGCCGTATTGCATCGGTGCTTTCCTGGAACTCACCAGATTCGCCGGGACGGTTCAAATAGGTTCCTCACACTTGACTATGACAGATATAGGACCCTTGTCTGGTGCAACATCAAACACTTTGCGCACATCTCGATAACCCGTTCGGCTGCCCACTGCCGTGTACGTGCCTGGCCTGAGCTGCAGGTCCTTTTTCAAAAACACGTCAAACTGGCCAACTTGATGAACAGCCACACGCGTCTGATTGTCGGAAACGATCCGCACCAGCACCGGCGTGGCGGCGATTTGAAGCTGGCGCGCCAGCTCGGACATCTGTGCACTCAGTTTAGGGCCCTTGTCGCTGAGCGGCTTCAGCGATTCCAGATAGGCGCTGGCCTGATCATGAACATTCTGCGCAGAAAGCCGGCCGGGTGACTGAAGATAACCCGCTAACTGCTGAGTTATCGCCAGCCTCTCCAGGCTGTATGCCTTGCCTTCCCTGGCAAAAACCAGGTTAGGATCGATATCCAATGCCGCATTATATGCGTCAGCGGCCTGCCGCCATTGTTCCTGCGCATTAAGCGCATCAGCCTGCTCACGATGCATGGAGATTGTTTGCAGCTTCTGTTGCGAGTCCACCTGCGCCAATGCCTCACTGACCTCTGCGGACTGAGGATGAATCCTGCCCGCCCCACTAAATGATTTACGCGCGGATGCGTAATCAGCCTTCTCAAGCGCCGCAAAACCTTCAGACATGAAGCGATTGAATGAGCGGCTGCTGATTTCGCTATTGACCGCATTCAGCGCCTGACGGGCTTCCTCCGATTCACCATCAAGCTTGACCGCCTTTTGATAACTTTCCTGCGCAGCTTGCAGTTCGTCCTGATCTTCATGTGCCTTTCCAGCGGATAACAATGCCAGCAGCTGATCAAGATTACCCGCTCGCTCAAGTCCCCTGGCCGCGGCGCTGCTGTCTGGATCAATAGTCAGCGCCCGTTCAAAATGCCGGTTCGCACTGGCGGCATCTTTTTCGTTCAGGGATGCCTGGCCTTTTTCAATCGCCGCAGCCAGTTCGGGTTCAATACGTGCGACAAGCTCATTCAGAATCGGCACAGCACGAGAGAATGCCTCGCGCGCCGCCACGTAGTCTTTATTAACGAATAATTCATCACCTCGGGTGACTTCCAAAACCGCCTCGGCAAATCTATCCGCCGCCCATAACTTGACTCCAGCCTTCTCAAGTGTCGCCTGCTGCTTCAACAGTGTCTCAAGCACCTCCTGAGCTTGATCCCGCGCTTGTTGCTGTTGGGCCAGCTGCAAGGCTGCGAGTTCATTCGCGGGTACGCGCGGCGCGGAATCAACGGTTACGGGTGGTGACGTTGCTGCCGGTTTCTCAGTCGTTTGTACATTATCTTTAAAATTCTGCGCCGCATTTCGAGCCGCATCCGCCTGCTGCTGAACGACCGCTTCAGGGAGGTAAAAAAAGACTCCGATACCTGCAATCAGCAGCGTAATCAGCAGCGCAAAAACGACAAGCTTGGATAGAGAACTCGTATGACCAGCAGAAGTACTGGTAGATGATTCCGCCGCCCGGCTCAGGTTTATAGGCGTGATTGCTTCGAATGAATATGACTCTGAATCGGGGCGATTAGAATGATCTCTTGGCATGTGATATCAATGAAAAATTTGAATATGATCGCGACTGCCAGCAATCAAGGCTACAACTCTCTACGGTTTAACTGTCGGTCTTCGGCGCACTATCAGCCGGTATGGGAAAACCGGTTTCCCGTGAATAGATCTCCTTCAGCAACTCTCGCCACTCCGCAAACTGCTCCTCAACGCTGCCGGTCAATGTCACAGTCTTGCCCTCCAGTTCAACGACACGCGGCGCGACCTCGGCCCTGAATGACTGGCCAAGTTCCTCCAGCGCCTCGACATGAATCTTCGATTCCGAGCTCTTGCTGATGCCACTGGCGACACCGGCCACACCACCAATGATAGCGACTTGACCCAGCGTGCCGGTCGCGCCTCCTCTGGCTGCCAGTACCGCTCCTCCAACAATTGCAGCAGCGCCCAGTAAACCACGTTTCCAGGCTGAAGCCCGCAGTTCGTTGAGCGCCTTGGTCTCATCATAACTGGACTTGCGCCAGTCCCGGTATGGACCATTCATATCCTGATAGAACCCGCTGTAATACTCATCCAGTGTGTCCACGAACAGATTCTCGCGTTGGCGGATTTTCTCGATTCGATTCAGTGTGGGATCATCGCTGGCCGGCAGCCTTTGTATCTCGTAGACGCCATTTTTGTCCTGCTCGAGATGATCGGCAAAAGACTGAGGGGCCAGTTCGCCTGCAAACCTGAGTTTGGATACCTGTCTGAGACTGCTTAGCTCTTCTCCACTGTACTCCATGCGCGCTTCCAGCAAATCATTGGCAATGGCGTTGTATAGATCCTGAAAGGGATCGACATTATCAAGAGAGCCCTCGGTATAGGAGTAGCTGCTGGAATCATCGGTGTATTTTTTCTTCAGCCAGGTCCTGCCCGCGGAATCCTTGGCCTCTATATTCACCGCCAGTACTTCACCATTTGATTCAACAATATCGCCATTTACGATGAGATCCACAGAGCTTGTCTCCGCAGGTATCACACGCACCGCCCCCCACTGGCTGGTCGCCTGCAGAGTATTTTTCAGAGTGAAAGGGATATAGCGCGCCTCGGCCTTTCTTACTTCCGGAATAATCGTTTCCTTCTCTCGTTTTTTTTCACTCTCGGGAATACCCGGATTGAAGATGAAAACCCCGACATCAAGCAGTTGATTCTCAGTTATTTGTTGCTTCGCCTGGATAGCCTCAATATAGTTGACTTTGTTGACGGTTAAACTTGCGCACCCACCCATCAACATAAGGAGCGCCAGCAGACTTACCAAGGCGCGCAGACTAATGATCACGAGGCGCCCGCTCCTTTTTTATAATCGCGGTATTCCTGCCAGAGTTTTTCCCTGAGCACTGGATCTTGCTCATTTTCGGCGGCCTCGCGGAGTTGCCGCGCCACCACATCATCATCCTGGCCCTCCGGGATATCTTCCGGCACATTACCCGATGGAGGTTGGCGTCCGTTACCGCCCTGCCCTGCAGGTGGTTGATTCGGCGCCGAGTCCTCGCTGGTAACGTCTTGCTCTCCCCCCGCCAGGCCACTGGACGCTTCCGGCTCTTCCTCGCCTGCATCTAAACCGGGGGCGCCACCCTCGGCCTGCTGTGCATTTCGTTGCGCCTTGAGTAATTCCTTTTCGGTAAGCAGCTTGCCATCAAATTCCGCCAGTGACCCGGTCAGTTGATCATCAAGCTCGCCGGCCTGCTCCTGCCAGGTTTGTCCCTGGCCTGCGGTAGTTCCTGTAGCGCCCTGAGTGGACTGAGCGTTACCTTCACTAAGATCATCTGTTGACTCGGCGCCACCGGCAGCCGTCTCTGCACCACCGGTCTCATCAGTACTGGCATCATTACTGCCGGTCTGGCTTTCTGTTTGCTCCTGTGATGAAGCCTCGGATTGGCTGGAAGCCTGTGTATCTTCTGACGGCTCACTCTCTTCAGACGGGCTGCCAGACGGCGAGGATGATGAACTCTGCTCGGCAGAACTCTCAGTCTGGGATTCGGCTGCTTCGGTAGATTGTTGTTGTCCGCCAGACGCAGACTCGGCTGATGTGTCCTGCTGCTCTTGCGATGATTCTGAAGACTGCGAGGCGCCATTTGGTGGTGGTGGTGGCTCTGGTTTACTTTGAATGGAACTACACGCACTCAATACCAGTGTTGCAACCAGCATACTGGTTGGTATGATGTGTGTAGAATATTTCATCGGATGATTAGTTTGCACATTCAAGATGGCCCCGGATGATGCCTGATATGTCCATAAAATCCAGGCTATAGTTGCCTAACATTCTGACAAATTTAGAGAATATTGGCCAGATTAAGTTCCTGATTCAATTCAGACAGCCTGCATATAACACTAACACTACCAGATACTGACGCGTTGCGTAACACCGCTATATTGGCCTGCAGGGATACACACGACAGCCAGGTATGTTGAAAGCTACTCACTGACAATAGATTCATTAAATCCCGTCACTGCGCAGCAACGCACTCACATCGATCGCGTGAGTTCGGAATTTGTGATTAAACTCCTCAATCGTCATAGCTGGCGCAATCCGGTAACCCTGTAACTTGTCACACCCCCACGCTACCAGCAACTGCATCGCCTCGGCCGTTTCCACGCCTTCCGCCGTCACCCGTAGTCCAAGTTGATGCGCCAGATCAATGGTTGATTTTACGATCGCGGCATCATCGCTGTTTTTAGTCACATTTTGCACAAAGGTCTTGTCTATCTTGACCTCATGCACAGGCAATCTCTTTAAATATTCAAGCGAGGAGTAACCCGTGCCAAAATCATCGATTGAAAACTGTATGCCATAACGCGATAACCGGCGCATCACGCTTAACGCCTGCCTGGGATCAGCCATAACAGTAGTTTCAGTGATCTCAAGTTGCAGCTGCTGGGCCGATAACGCGCGGGACTCGATGCCCTTAACGATGTTTTCAAACAAGCTCTCATCAAGGAGA
>JBGTHR010000272.1:0-9034 GCA_041746095.1 Gammaproteobacteria bacterium
TTTTGAACTTTTTTGTGTCATATACTAACTCCTCTTTAAACTTAGTTTAGTAATAATCAGTTGTAGATCTGAATTTAATCCAGCGTAAATCAGGGTCGCCGTCAAATTCTTGGAATAACTCTAATCGGGTTCGTTCGCTTAGTAAAATTGATTGTTATAATATTATCAATATATAAAAGCTATTAACTCTTGAGTAAGTGGCATAACCACTATGCAGGAATATTAAGCAAAATTTGAGCCTATATGACATTACGTGAACTTCAATACTTGGTTGCACTTGCCGAAAACGGTCATTTTGGCCGCGCAGCGGAGGTCTGTCACGTGAGCCAGCCAACGCTAAGCACCCAGCTTAAAAAGCTTGAGGATTATCTGGGCGTGACCCTGTTCGAGCGTAACAATAAATCCCTGCACATCACGAAGGTAGGAGAGCAGGTAATTGCCAGGGCACGCAAGGTACTGGCAGAGGCCGATGCAATTATCGATCTGGTCAGGACGGATACCGCGCCGTTAACGGGGCGGCTTCATCTGGGTGTGATACCAACGCTGAGTCCTTATCTGCTGCCCTGGCTGGTGCCGGCCGTGCAGTCTGCATACCCGCGCCTGCAGTTGATCATACACGAGGATATGACGGACCCGCTGCTCGAACACCTAAAGGAACACATTATCGATACGGCTCTGGTGGTGCTGCCCACCGATCAACAATGTCTTGAAAGTTTGCCGCTGTTTAACGAACCGTTTTTTTTCGCCTGTCCTAAAGGTCATCCGCTGGCCAGTGAAGAGTCCATTACGGATGCTCATTTGCGTAATGAGCGGCTTTTACTCCTCACTGATGGTCACTGTCTGCGCAAACAGGCGCTGGCCGTGTGTGGCCTTGCCGATGAGGCGCCCAGAGGGCGTGCGGACTTTCGCGCCACCAGCCTTGAGACCATTCGACAGCTGGTGGCGGCTGGCATGGGGTGTACGTTGTTACCCGCGATGACATTGGGCAACCCGGTTGATGAACATATTGCGATTCGGCCTCTCGCCAAGGATGCCTCACGCTGCATCGGACTCGCCTGGCGGGCCAGCTATCCCAAAGTGGCGGAGCTAAAGCTGTTTGCCGGTTTGATTCGAGACAGGTTGCCGGAGTCAGTCAAACTGGCTTAATGTATCGCGATGGTCAAACCATAGTCTCGGCAATTGAATACACCTCTTCGGCATCCAGAATCTCTTCATTACTTTCAAACAGGCGGCTGATGCAAGCGCGATGCAATTTTAACTTGAGTGCGCCGATACCGATTCCACCGTAGATTGTTTTTCCATGACGCTGATCGCCCTTATCCATCATATCAATACCTTCGAAACCCAATGGGGGCTGCGTGTTGACATCGGCCATGACCTCAATGCTTGAGTGATCACGCCAGTCAGCCAGCGATAACAGCTTGACGCCGGTCTTGCCTGCGCCAAAAACCACCTGCACATCCTTTATGGCCGCTTGCTTGCTGGCATCATCGGCTACCGCCATGGGAGTGAGATTCACGCCAAAGCGATCTTTCATGTGCTTGCAGGCCTCGCTGGCGCGATCGAGTCTTCTGGAAGTCAGGCGGACATTTGCCCCCTTCTTTGCCAGTAGCACCGCAGCACGCTGACCCACAGGCCCGGTGCCAGCGAGCACCACGGCATTCTTTCCAGCAAGATCATAACGATTCGATAACAGCGCCACGCCAGCAGCAGCTGTGGTATTGCAACCATTGCTGTCCAGCATCACCGAAACTCGGAACTTGCCGAAGAATTGATCCTGCACGGTGCTGAACAGACGCTGGCCCGCCGCGAGATCTGAACCGCCGATAAACAGCGCAGTATTCTTTTTATCTTTAGGCGCGCGAGTGTACATCGCGCCTTCCACCATAGGTCTGCAATTATCGGAGTTGACACTGCATAATTGAGTGACGTGATCCGCGCCGCCATCGTAGGCTACTACAGTATCAAAGACACTAGGTGTCAGGTCGGTATCGAATATGAATAACAGTTTTTTCATGGATTGTGTTTGTTAGAGTAATCGAAAATGCATGAATGTGTTCAATGCAAGCCAGCTACGCTGTAATAGACCTTCTAAATCCTTATAGTTAGCCTGTCCAACCCAGGCCTGCCGCGATACAGTTAATCGACAACAGTAACGGTACGAGACCTTGTTGCTGTGATTCTTTGGCCTGTTTGGATTCACGAAACTGTCTGACCAATGTGACCTGCTGACGTCCGACCTGATTGATTGTGTCGAGGCGGCGCGCCAGTCGGCGCTGGAACCTGGGGAAGCGCTCACAGAGTTTAGTTTCACCGGTGAGTTTCAGGAGCATGGTTTGTGTCAAGCGATATTCCTTTTCCACCATCGAAAAGATCTCGGTTCGAATCTTCTCGTTACTCACCAGTTGGGCATATTCGGCGGCGATTTCCAGATCGACCTGCGGCAGGGTCTTCTCGGTTTCATCGATAACCAGGCGAAATAAACGTGATTCTTCGAACATGCGCAGGAGCATGGTTTCCCCGGCATCTCCACGTACGTTGGTAAACTGTTCAATGGCGGTGCCCAGCCCATACCAGCCGGGTATCATCAAGCGGTTCTGTGTCCAGGCAAACACCCATGGAATCGCACGCAGGTCGCTCAGGGTCATGGCGCCGAAGCGCCGCGCCGGGCGCGAGCCTATGTTAAGCAGCACCAGTTCATCCACCGGACTTGCGGTCTGATAGTACTCTACCAGTCCAGGAGCGTCAGCAAGGCGCCGATAGGCGACATAGGACATGCCGGACAGCGCCTCCAGCACTTCGTCAAATTCAGGGTTGGGTTTAAGTGCATCCTCGCGGCCGGATTTCAGGGTATGTTCCATGACACTGGCCGCCAGCAGCTCCATCTGGTGTTCAGCGATACCACGGTTGGCATATTTTGATGAGACGACTTCGCCTTGTTCGGTGACGCGCATTCGACCTTGTATTGTATTTGCCGGTTGCGCGGCAATGGAACGTCCGGTAGGGGCGCCGCCACGGCTGACGGATCCGCCGCGGCCATGAAAGAAGGAGATAGGAATGCCGGCCTTTTCGCCGGCGTGGTGCAGTTTTGTCTGTGCCTTGCTAACCTCCCAGTTTGAACATAGGAAGCCCCCGTCCTTATTAGAATCCGAGTAGCCGACCATGACCTCCTGATAACCACTCAACACCTTGATGGTTCTGCGAACCACGGGCACGGATAACAGCTCCTGCATAATGGCCGGGCCATTGCGCAAGTCGTTAATCGTCTCCAAGAGGGGTATGACCATGATTCGGCACGACTCTATGCCTTCGGCATCGCTAAAAAGCCCGGCATATTTGGCCAGCAGGTATACTCCCAGCAGATCCGAAGCGCTGTGTGTCATGCTCAGTATGCAGCCGCCTATCGCATCCCGATCAAACTTATGCATGGACGAACGCGCCAGCTGCAACATACCCAAAGTGGATTCGGAGCGTTCCGATAAAGTAGTGAACTCTGGTAATTCCTCCAGAGGTTTGGCCAGTTCATGCAGTAGCCACTGCTTCCATTTTGGCGAATTCAGTGCAGGCGGATCGGAGTATGATTGCGCATTGATTTCGCGCCATATTTCGATCAGCGTTTCATTGGTAGTCGTGGAGTTCTCACGCAGATCCAGACTGGCAGTCCGGAAGCCAAAGGCCTCTACCTTATGCCTGAGGGGTCTGATAATAGATCTGGCAAGTGCGCCGCAGTTGGCGTCCTGCATGCCCCGCTCCATGGTGCGCAAATCACGTGAGAACTCATATGACTGGCCGTATGAACTTTTATCAGTATTTAATTCATTAGATGTAGCAGTAATCGTGGCGTCCAACTTTTTCTGCATGCAGACCGTAAACTGCCGGAACACCTCGCCTGGATTGCGGGTAGCGATCTTTTTGCCCTCATGACTGTCTTCCAGCATTTGGTCCAGCGCTACCTGAAACTTTTCCGGGGCAACAATGGAATGCCTGGCGATACTGATATTGGCGACCAGTTTCACCAGCTCCCCCTGATAGTGTTGCAGACACGCCTTGCGGTTACTCATTAATGCGGCATGTGTTGCCTTATTGGTAACGAAAGGGTTGCCGTCGCGGTCACCGCCGATCCACGTGCCAAACTGGAAAAAGGGCGGAATGGCAAAATCATAACCGGGATAATAAGTTTCCAGGGTTTGTTCCAGTTCTTCAATCATTTCGGCGACGCCGTCAAACAGGGATTCATTGAAGAAATGCAGTCCCCACGCCACTTCCTGCGCGACGCTGGGTTTTTCCAGGCGTATCTCACCCGTCAGCCAGAGCAGATCGATTTCGTTACGCAGATCATTGATAAGTTTGTCGCGTTCTCGCCGAGTCCAGCGGGACAACTCCAGCTGCTTGAGCAAGACGTAGATGCGCCGGTGAATTTCAAGCACAGTAACGCGTTTGGCCTCGGTTGGATGCGCGGTGATGACCGGCCGCACGCGAGCCTCATTGAGGAGGGCCTGAATCTCGTTAGCCGGCACGCCACTGGCTGCAGCACCCGCAATAACATGGGCGAAGGTGCCGGGCACCTGATCGGCGCCACGATCGGATTCAATCTTGCGGCGCCTTAATACCGAGGCGTTCTGTTCTGCGATGCTAAGCAACTGAAACCATATGCCCTGTGCCTCCAGGGTATGCAGCAAAAGTTTACGGTCCTTGAAATCTATTGGCGCATCGCCCTGCAGGGTGAGTTCAATGCCAGGTTGCCGTGACTTAATGACATCTGTCAGCAAGCCGAACAGCAGGTCGATAATCCCCGTGGCATATTCGGCCTCATGCAGTGAGATAGGATCTTCCGAACTGCCATCAATATGATTTACAGGGTCTTCAGCAAGCATGGTTTATCCGCGCAGCATGGTTAGTCATGAGTCTATATTGCATATAAATTCCGAGTCTAGCGTATATATAAAACCTGGCGGAATGCGTGTTCAGAGTCATACAGGCCGCATAGCCGCACTTTATGAGTGCCAAGCATGAAAATGGGCGCTCTAACAAGACATCTGCCTGTATGGTATGAAACGACACATTCAAAAAAATGAGGCATAATGCCCCCTATCTTGGTTACAGCCCGGTAGCAAACTCTATCTTAGCAAGGTCTGAGCCAGAATTGTTCTGACGCGGTTCTGGTTAGACCAGTTGATCCCTTGGCTTGTCACCCGCCAGATAGGACTTGAGATTCTCCAGCACTCGATTACCCATGGCGATGCGCGTCTCGATTGAAGCACTGCCCAGATGCGGCAACAGCACGGCATTTTCGAGACCGAGAAAGCCTTCATCCAGATTGGGTTCACCCTCGAACACATCCAGGCCAGCTCCGGCTATGGTGCCATCTTTTAACGCCTGAATCAGCGCCTGATTATCAATAACATCGCCACGTGCGGTGTTCACCAGATAGGCTGTAGATTTCATCAGCTTGAGCCGATCTGCATTCATCAGGTGATAGGTATCTTTACCTCCAGGGCAATGCAGTGATACAAAGTCCGCCTGTTTGAGTACATCCTCAACGGAATCACATTGCGTGGCATTGAATTCCTTGATGACCTCGGCAGGCGGTGGATAGGGATCACTGAAAATGATCTTCATGTCGAAGCCGTGGTGCGCGCGCTTTGCCACCGCACGCGCAATACGTCCCATGCCGATCAGGCCCAGCGTCTTGCCCGTCACTTTGGTGGCGAGCATGTGTGTAGGGCGCCAGCCGGTCCAGGAATTACTACGCAAATGCCGTTCGCCCTCAGTCATGCGTCGCGCGGCGGTGAGTAGCAGGCCCATGGCAATATCGGCGGTGCAGTCAGTCAGGACCTCAGGGGTGTTGGTAACGGTCAGCCCCGCTTTTTTAGCGGCATCCAGATCGATATGGTTAAAACCGACACCGAAATTGCCGATAAACTTGCAGCGCATGGAAGCTATACCCAGCACCTCGGCATTGATTGGATCGGTTACCGTGGGCAGAACGACATCATGGTTCTTGAAGGCATCCTGAAGCTCGGCTTTCGACATTGGATGATCATCTTCATTCAGCTTTACATCATCATATAATGCCTTCAACTCATTCTCGACGGCCTCAGGCCAGCGGCGGGTAACGATGATTTTCGGATTGCTCATGCGTATCTCCTAGGCGACTTCTTTCAGAACTTTTTCGATAGTGGACCCCAGTTCTGAAGGATTTGGCGCTACGGTGACGCCACAGGCGCGTAAAATTTCCACCTTCTCGGCAGCACTTTCACCTGTTGAGGAAATGATCGCACCCGCATGACCCATGCGGCGTCCTTTAGGCGCCGTCAGACCCGCGATGTAGCCCACCAGCGGTTTGGTCATATGGTCACGTGCGTATTCAGCGGCCTCGGCTTCCTGTGGACCACCGATCTCGCCGATCATCATCACCACCTTGGTTTCCGGATCTTGCTCGAACAGCTCCAGAATATCTTTGTGTGAGCAGCCGTTGATAGGATCACCACCAATACCTACGGCGGTGGAGATGCCGATACCGCGTTCTTTCATCTGCGTGGCGGCCTCATAACCCAGTGTTCCTGAGCGCCCAACGATACCGACATTGCCTTCCATGTAGATGTGGCCCGGCATAATGCCCAGCATTGCCTTACCGGGGCTGATGGTGCCGGAACAGTTAGGGCCAGTGAGGCGCATTCTGTCACCCATCTTGTAGCGGCGCATGTAGCGCTTGACACGCATCATATCCTGCGCAGGTATACCATCAGTGATGCACACGCACACACCGATACCGGCATCCGCAGCTTCCATGATTGAGTCTGCAGCAAACGCCGGGGGCACGAAAATAATACTCGCAACCGCACCGGTCTCTTTTACGGCGTCTTTCACGGTATTAAAGACAGGTTTGTCAAGGTGAGAGGCGCCACCCTTGCCGGGAGTAACGCCCCCGACGATATTGGTGCCATATTTCATCATGTCTTCGGCGTGGAAGGTACCGATTTTGCCGGTAAATCCCTGCACGATTACTTTGGTTGTGCCGTCAATCATTATTGCCATTGTTGTCTCTCCAGAACTCTTATGCGCCAGCGCCAGATGCGGCTTCTTTACTCGCCTTGACCGCCTTCTCCGCAGCCTCTGCGAGGGTCTCGGCCATGATGATAGGTAAGCCGCTATCAGCCAGCATTTTACGGCCCAGTTCCACGTTGGTGCCGGATAACCGGACGATCAGCGGGACTTTCATTTCCATCTTCCTGAGCGCCTGTATGATGCCTTCCGCCACCCAGTCACAACGGTTAATGCCGGCAAACACATTGACCAGCATGGCCTTGACGTTATTGTCTGAGAGCACCAGCTTGAAGGCCTTGGCAACACGATCAGGGGAAGCGCCACCGCCGATGTCCAGGAAGTTGGCGGGTTCGCCACCGGCATGCTTGATCATATCCATGGTCGCCATGGCCAGGCCTGCGCCATTGATCATGCATCCGATGTCGCCATCTAGGCCGACATAGCTGAGACCGCGATCAGAAGCCGCGGTTTCGCGCGAGTCTTCCTGGGATTTATCCCGCAGTTCGGAGATATTCGGGCGGCGAAACAGGGCGTTGTCATCGAAGCCCATCTTGGCATCCAGCGCCAGTAATTTGTGGTCTTTGGTCACCACCAGTGGATTGATTTCGACCATGGTGGCGTCCAGATCGCGGAAGGCGCGGTAGGCGCCGGTCAGTGTCTTGACAGCCTGGGAAACCATGGAGCCGGGCAGCCCCAGACCAAAGGCAAGTTCGCGCGCCTGAAAATCGCGCAGACCAACGGCGGGTTCCACCGCGATGCGAATGATGGACTCAGGCTTATTCGCGGCCAGTTCCTCGATCTCCATGCCACCTTCGGCGGAAGCGACCAGCACAATGCGTTCGTGGGTGCGATCCAGCACCAGACCAAAATAGATCTCGCGCTCGATTTCAGTGGCCGCTTCTATGTAAAGACGATACACGACCTTGCCCTGCGGCCCGGTCTGGTGCGTGACCAGACGCTTGCCCAGTAGCTCGTCGGCAGCATCCCAGATCTCTTCATCATCGGTGCAGACCTTAATGCCGCCGGCCTTGCCACGCGCGCCGGAGTGAATCTGGGCCTTCACGACCCATTTATCACCACCGATCTCTTTAGCCCGGTAGACTGCTTGTTCGGGACTGTAGGCCAGACCGCCTGGGGCTATGGCTACGCCATAGCCGGATAATAATTCTTTTGCTTGATACTCGTGGATGTCCACAGCATCTTCCTCCTGATTATTGAGTTTTCATTCTTTATGCCGCCAGGGCTGATAGCACAAGGCGACGATTTAATTGTAAACGGCTTGTGTTTTCACCGCGCTCAGGATTTAGCCTTGATGGCTTCATCCATGCGCACGACATTCTCAGCCATTTTGGCTGAAGCCGCATCGATCAAACGACCATCCAATGATGCTGCGCCTTTGCCCTGACTGGCTGCAACCTTGAGTGCCTCCAGTATTTGCTTGGCCTTATTGACCTCAGCCTCTGGTGGTGAAAACACATCATTCGCCAATGCGATCTGTGAGGGATGAATCGCCCACTTACCTTCTAGACCCAACGCAGCAGCACGCTTGGCAGCGAGTATATAGCCGTCTGGATCCTTGAAGTCGCCAAACGGCCCATCAATAGGCCTTAGACCATAGGCGCGGCAGGCCACGGTCATACGGGTCAGCGCGGCGTGCCACTGATCACCCGGATAATCGGGGTTCAAGCCACCGATGTTGACGGTGCGTGCACGGTTACTGGCGGCATAATCCGCAACACCAAAATGCAACGCCTCAAGACGCGGGCTGGAGGTGGCAATGGCCTCAACATTGGCCATACCCAGGGCGGTTTCGATCAAACATTCGATGCCGATCTTGTGCTCAAACCTCATGGATGTTTCGATCTGGGTGATCATCACATCGACCATATAAACATCACCCGGCACACCCGCCTTGGGAATCAGAATGGTGTCCAGATGTTGGCCAGCCTGCTCCAGTACATCGACCACATCACGATACATGTAATGC
>JBGTHR010000273.1:0-6228 GCA_041746095.1 Gammaproteobacteria bacterium
CTGGGAACAAACGTCCCTCTCCAACGCTTGACATAGAACCAGACAATCTCTTGTTAGCTTTGATTTGCTTCCACTATGATCGAGGGGGTAATTGGAACATTAAGGAGCGCTAGTGAGATACTCCGGAAAAACCTCATCACGCGAGTCCAATATCTGGTTAGGCCGCCTGTCGTTCAAGCTCTGATGAGTGCAACTACAAATACCAAAAATGATGCGAGGCTGGCGATGCTGCGAACTGCATGAAGGTTTGACCAACGAGCGAGCAGATCCTTGGCCTTGCTTGACGCGGGGTCAAGGGATGAATCCTTAAGACGGTTATTGGTTGGCGCGATGACGATGAGGGTGAAAGGAATGACAAAAGCTAGTAAGGATGCTCCAACTAGCCAGAGCCATCCGCTACCGTTCCACCACGCCCACGTGGCGGCGAGGGCGCCTAGTAGTGCGAGCGATGCCTGGATCGGTGCAGCCCGTTGGTACATCTGGCGGAAGAATCGCACCGCGTTTGCAGTGCCAAGTTCGGCGGCTGCGGGATGTTGAACGAGGTTAATGTAGACGGCCGCTCCGGCGAAGATGCCCGCGCACGCGGTCGCGATGAACTCCGTAATCATGCGCTGAGTCCTTGAGTATTCCGATGCTGTATATGTCTGCTTGATGATAAATTCATTAGAGGGCGCCTCGAAAAAATGCTCTTTTGCCGAATAACTGTGTTATAGCGCTTTCTGCGATACTCATTAACTTGCTGTGTTGACTGCGTTTCTCGAAAGCACCGCGCCTTGTTCTTCAACAAAATTTATAATTTTTCGAGGCGCCCTAGAGTTATTTTTTACGGTGTTGTGTGCCTTCACCTGCAGTGATGAAAAAGCATGTGAGATTGCTTATCGACCTCGGCTGTATGCCAGGCGCCTTTTGGCGCGATGACACATGAGCCACTCTCAGTTAAGTGGGTCGACTGATTTCCACCCTCTTGTTCGAGGACAAATGTGACCGAGCCAGACAACAGGCAAACGATTTCATCACCGTTCGGATGCAATTCCCACATAGTCCAATCCTCATCAAAGGTGTGATAGCTGACGAGAAATTCGTTATGAAAAGTCCCAAACTGACCAGTCGATATTTTCCGCCAGAATGTTTCGTCCACAGGAATCGGTTCAACTGAGCCATTCCCACCAAGACGGAGATATGTGGACGAAAGATTCAATTGCGATGTTTTCAGCATCATGTCTCTCAATTTGTTGGTGACCCAACTTTACTGTTATCCGCGAAGCTTAGCGCAAGCTTGCTCCTGCTACAAACATGGTCTCATGCCTGCCTTATACGATGCGGAGCTGCATGTCGCTGATATTGCTCAGACACAAATAATCGATGCAAGAGGCGAGATGGCAGACTTTGGTCTAATGGCATAAAGCACCACGATCGTACCTGCCAAAACGGCGTAAGATGATTATAATCGTCAGATAACTTTCTGATGGTTCTTGAAATCAGTAATATCAGATTAATCACCATCGGCCATACGGCCTCTACTGCGCAGACTACCCTGAGTTCAAACGAGGAGAATTTTATAGTCAATAAAGTGTTTGGACTTGCGGCGTTCACTCAAAATGCGCTTAATAATGACCGGGATTCAGAGCTGCTGCGCTCAGAACTGTTCAGTATTGAGCAACTCAAGCGTCATGTAATAAGCCTGGCAGGTCAGCATAGTATCGATCGACGGCCTGTGCCGGACAGATTGTTGCCACGGCTGGCCGACAACGAGCGTGTTCTGAGGGCGGCGTATGACGTCGTGACCGTTGCGACCATAGAGGGGCAACGGGTTGTGCCGGCAGAGTCCTGGCTGCTCGATAATTTCTATCTCATCGAGCAGCAGATTATTCTGGCGCGGCGCAATCTGCCGCGCGGCTATAGCCGACAGTTACCCCGGCTGGCGGATGGCGCAGCAGCCGGTTTCCCCCGCATTTACGACCTGGCGCTGGAGTTAATCTCCCACCAGGATGGACGCGTGGATGCCGATAACACCATTCAATTTATTACGGCCTATCAGACCGTCATACCGCTTGAGCTGGGTGAATTGTGGGCATTTCCGATTATGCTGCGGCTGGCTTTGCTTGAGAACCTTCGACGTGTCGGATTCCGCATTGCCCATCGCCACAAGGAACGCGATGAGGCCATTACCTGGGCCGATCGAATGCTAGACGCAGCCGAAAGGGAGCCGAAACAACTTATCCAGTTGCTCGCTGAGTTTGCCAATGCCGATGTGCCGCTTACCGCGCCGTTTGTGGAGGAATTCTACGCGAGACTTCAGGCTCAGGGACCGGCCCTGGCATTTGTTCAAGCCTGGATCGAACATCAGTTACTCGAACAAGGTGTAACGGCAACGCAGTTATCCGAGGCAGATGCCCGAACGGCGGCGGCCAACCAGATTTCCATCGCCAACAGCATTGGTAGTCTGCACTTCATCAGCTCATCGGACTGGCAGGAGTTTGTCGAGACACTCAGTATTGTCGAAGCAACATTAAGGCAGGATCCACAGGGAATGTATGTCAGACAGGATTTCGCCACACGTGACCGATATCGGCATGTCATTGAAGATATCGCGAAGGGCAGTGCATGCAATGAACCGGAGGTGGCGCACGAAGCCATTGCACTCGTGCAGGCAGCTGCAGCGCGAGTGACGGCTGACGACCGCACCGCTCATGTCGGATACTACCTGATCGATCAGGGTCGACAGATCCTTGAGCGCGCGGTTAGTTGTCGCTTGTCATGGAAATCCCGGGTTAAACGAGTCGTGCGGCGTCATCGATTGATTACTTACCTGGGCGCAATTCTATATCTTACGCTTCTACTGATGTTTGCTATGTCAGCCTTGTTAGATGGCTTCGGACCAAGTGACTGGAGGTACGTTTTTTTTGTGATCACCGGCGCCATCGGCGCCTCGGCGCTGGCGGTATCGTTGGTGAATCTACTGGTCACGCTCGTCCTGCCGCCTCGCGCGTTACCACGACTGGATTTTTCGCAAGGTATTCCAGATATCCACCGCACTATGGTGGCGGTGCCGACCTTGTTGAGCCAGACGCAAGAGATAGACGATCTTATCGAGGCCCTTGAGATCCGCTATCTAGGTAATCGCGATCCAAATCTATTCTTTGCATTGCTGACAGATTTCCGTGATGCGCCTGAACGTACCCTGCCAGACGATGACAAGCTGCTCACCCATTTGCGGCATTCTGTCCAGGCGCTCAACGAAACCTATAGCGAAGACCGCCAGTGTATCTTCTACCTGTTTCACCGGCCTCGAGTGTGGAATTCATACGAGCAGGTATGGATGGGTTATGAGCGCAAACGAGGCAAGCTGGAACAATTCAATGCATTGCTGCGGGGAGGAGAGCAAAGTGCATTTTCAGAAATTGTCGGTGATACATCTATTCTCAATTCAATCAAATACGTCATCGCCCTGGATACCGACACGCAACTGCCCCGCGACACCGCACGCTCACTGATAGGCAATATCGCTCATCCGCTCAATCGGCCGGTATACGATGCTGACAAGAGACGCATTGTCGAAGGCTACTCGATCCTGCAACCACGCATCTCGATTAGCCTGATCAGCGCAGGCCGTTCACGGTTTGCCAGATTGTTCGCGGGTGAAGCAGGCATCGATCCCTATACACGTGAGGTATCGGATGTCTATCAGGATGTGTTTGGCGAGGGTTCATTCATCGGTAAGGGCATCTACGATGTGGACGCATTTCGTCAGACCGTCGATGGGCGTTTTCCAGAAAATCTTATTTTAAGTCATGATTTGCTGGAAAGCGGGTATGGTCGTTCGGCGCTGGTGACTGATGTTGACCTCATTGAAGAGCATCCGGCCAGTTACGCAACAGAGGCGAGCCGAAGGCATCGGTGGATTCGCGGCGACTGGCAGCTTATTAGCTGGCTGCTCCCGCATATTCCAGGACCAGCCGGGACCAATGGGTCAAAGATAAAGTGGCAACCAAACCCGCTTACGGCTTTGTCGATTTGGAAGATTTTCGACAATCTGCGGCGTAGCCTCGCGCCACCAGCATTGCTTGCCCTGCTGACAGGTGGCTGGCTGTTTGGTCCGGACCCGGTGTGGTCATGGACTCTACTGGTTGCGGGTGTGATTTTCCTGCCCGCTCTGCTGAGCGCTGTTATTGATCTCATTCGCAAGCCTGAAGATCGTGATTGGCTGGTACACCTGAGTCTAGCGAGTAAGACTGTGGCTCGCCCGGTAAAACTCGCTTTAGTGACGGTGATCTTTTTGCCCTATGACACGTTGATTTATCTGGATGCGATTCTGCGTTCGGGCGTGCGCATGCTCTTTACTCGAAGGGGATTGATGCTCTGGCACACGCGATCCTACGCACGTCGTAACGCGTGCCGTACGCTGGCGGATTTTTTTATGGAGATGTGGGTTGCGCCCACTCTGGCGGTGGTGCTGGCCTTTGCATTAAGATTCAGTCAGCCGATGGAGTTGCTCTTCAGTGCACCCGTTATATTGCTCTGGCTGGCATCGCCAGTTGTCGGCTGGTGGATAAGTAAACCGCTTTTGTCCCCAGTACAGCCCTTAACGGTCGATCAAAAGACGTTTCTACGTGTGTCGGCCCGGAAGACATGGCGTTTTTTTGCGGAGTTCGTCGGTCCTCAGGACAACTGGTTGCCGCCCGATAATTTCCAGGAATACCCGGCTCCTGCTATCGCCTCACGCACATCACCTACGAACATCGGCATGGCGCTGCTTGCAAACCTGGCTGCGTACGATTTCGGCTACATTACCGCCGGAGAACTTCTGCGGCGTACTGAAAACACACTGGCTACGATGGAGAAGCTCGAACGCTATCATGGACATTTTTACAACTGGTATGACACGCACACGCTAGAAACACTTCGCCCGCACTATATCTCTTCTGTTGATAGCGGCAATCTGGCTGGCTGCCTGCAAACCTTACAAGCCGGACTGGCCGAGTTGAAAGATCAGCCAGTGTTTTCCATGTGCGCATTTCAGGGCTTACAGGACACTCTGCAGGTGCTTGCCGAGTATGTCCCTTCTTCACCCGTTCCTGAGCTCGTAAAGAAGGTCAAGTTTCTCCATGACAAACTACACTCTCTTCTACTCAACGGACAACCTCCGACACTGGCGGATGTGAATAGCCTGCTGGATGAGAGTCATCGTTTAAGTGAGGATCTGGCTGCCAATATTGAGATCGATAGTGAACAGCACTATTGGGCGCAGGCATTCAACCAGCAAACCAGTGCACTTCGAGATGAACTGAGATTATTAGTATCCGAACCGCAACATCTCAGCAACATCCAGACATTGGCGGAACAGGCTAAAGTGAACACGATCGGCACAGAGGCGCTATCGTCGACCGATGCGTCTGCAGAGATAATATTGCATTATGCGGCTGCGGCGGAGCGGCTCAGAATTATCGACGATTTGATAAGTCGTTGCCGCGAACTGGCGGTGATGGATTTTGGGTTTCTCTACGATACGACACGAGGTTTATTATCCATAGGGTATGACGTGGGCGAGCGGCGACGCGATCCGTCCTGCTATGATTTGCTGGCATCGGAGGCGCGCCTGGCCAGTTTCATGCTGATCGCGCAGGGACAGATACCGCAAAAGCATTGGTTTTCGCTTGGCCGGCTGTTGACCAGTCATGGCGGCAACGTAAGCCTGATTTCGTGGAGCGGCTCAATGTTCGAATACCTTATGCCGTGCCTGATAATGCCGAATTACGCTAATACCTTGCTGGAGCAGACCTGCGTAGCAGCAGTCTCGCGACAGATTGAATATGGTCGGCAACGCGCAGTGCCCTGGGGTATTTCAGAGTCCTGCTATAACGCTACCGATATGCATCAGGTCTATCAATATCGTGCATTCGGCGTGCCCGGATTGGGCTTCAAGCGTGGACTGGCGGATGATCTGGTGATTGCCCCTTACGCCAGTGCACTGGCGCTGATCGTGATGCCACAGGACGCTTGCCGCAATTTGCAGACGTTAGCTGCCAATGGTTTTATTGCTGATTACGGATTCTATGAGGCAGTCGATTACACGCCTTCGCGAGTGCCCAAGGGTAAAAACTATAGCATTGTGCGTAGCTTCATGGCGCATCATCAAGGCATGAGTCTGTTGGCCTTTGAACATGTATTATTGAACCAGCCGATGCAGCGCCGATTTATGTCTGACCCCCTCGCGCGTGCGACGGAATT
>JBGTHR010000274.1:0-2777 GCA_041746095.1 Gammaproteobacteria bacterium
TCACTCGCGGGTCTTCATGCACACGACTGACTGTGTTGCTGTGAGAGAATTCAACTTCACAGGCATCCATACCGCCAGTCACGGGGGCAGCACTGGCAGGATTGGGCGTACAGGATAGCGGAATATGACCTTCGCCCGCGAACATGCCAGAGGTCGCATCCAGTCCCAGCCAGCCAGCACCGGGAATATAGACTTCAGCCCAGGCATGCAGATCAGTAAAGTCCTGCTCGGTACCTGACGGACCTTCAAGTGATTTTTGATCTGCAGTCAATTGCACCAGATAGCCGGATACAAACCGCGCCGCCAGACCCAGATGACGCAGAATCTGCACCAGCAACCAGGCGGAATCCCGGCATGATCCCATACGCAGGTTTAGTGTTTCTTCACAACTCTGCACGCCTGGCTGCATGCGCACGATATAGCCAATATCCTTCTGCAGGCGCTGATTGATTGCCACCAGAAAGTCCACCGTACCCTGCGGTGAGCGGTCTACATTCTGCAACCACTGACGCAGCAGATCACCATCTTCACGTATTTCCAGATAGGGCGCCAGATCACGGCCAAGTTGGGTCTCATAGAGCAGTGGAAATACTTCCGCATCCTCTTCCAGAAAAAAATCAAACGGGTTAATCACCGTCATTTCTGCGATCAGATACACTTCTATCTTCAGATAACGCACCTTCTCCGGAAACACATAGCGCGCGACATAGTTGTTAAACGGGTCTTGCAGCCAGTTAAGAAAATGTGTTTGCGGCTGAACATTGAGCGAATAGGAGAGCACGGGGGTTCGCGTATGCGGCGCCGGTCTAAGCCGAACCAGGTGTGGTGACAGAGTTACCAGGCGATCAAAGTGATACTCGGTCTTATGATTGACTGCAACCCGAATTGCCATGCTTAATCCTTGATTTTTATGAATTGATTGGCGCTAATATTGCGATACATGAAAGACAGGCTGCGGATGATTTTATGCTTGACCCGTACAACGCCATACTACAGGCTATCGTTCATTATCTCACTAAGAAAACTCTGCATATCAATTCAATACCGCAACTTAAGCACGTTTGCAGCACATCATCACTCGCAACCTGTGACATACTATACTGCAAAATATTTTGGCGAGTTCAGAGACTCAGGCTGTATCCGTCATGCACAATAAAAACCTTATGAAACAATCACTGGATAAATTTTGAGAAGAATGTAATGACATATTGTCTGGCAATGTGCCTGAATGATGGGCTGGTCTTTTCGTCGGACTCTCTTACCAACTCAGGCGTGGATTACGTACGCACCTATAGTAAATTGCACATCTTCACGCCCGCCCCGGATCGGATGTATATGCTGCTGTCCTCCGGCAATCTGGCAACCACTCAGGAAGTGTTGTACAGAATCCAGCGCGATCTGGACAAAGACGATGACACCCCGAATCTCGGCAACGTGGATTATCTGTTTGAGGCCGCTGATTATATTGGCAGGGTTAGCAGTGACGTCCAACGCGAACATGCCGCCGCCTTGAAGCAAGGTGGCATAAGCGGTGATGGAACGTTTATCGTGGGGGGACAGATTGCGGGCAAACCCCATGGGCTGTTCAGAATTTATCCACAGGGTAACTTTATCTCTGCCTCGGCCGAGACACCGTATCTTCAAATTGGCGAGAATAAGTACGGCAAACCAGTGTTAGACAGAGTGATTAACGCCGGACTCTGCCTGGAGGATGGCGCACGACTGGCGCTGGTATCTCAGAATGCGACCAGCCGCTCAAATATATCGGTGGGACCGCCTTTTGAACTCGCAATCTATAAAAAGGACAGCCTGAAAATCGCGAATCACATGCGGCTCGCGATTGAATCGCCCTACTATCAGGCACTATCACAGGCATGGCAAACCGGCCTGGTGAAAACGTTTATGTCACTGCCACGGTTTGACTGGGAGGATAGACCAGATTGAGTAATCTGTGCCGATATCGTTCATCACCTCAGAATGATCTCTAGGTATGTGTAAAGCATATAGAAAACAGGTCAATGTGAACTGGAGATAATATCGCTGACCAGACGCAGTTTTTCATAGGCGGGTTTTGGCAACACAAACGGATAGGCATCTCCCAGGCCCATGCTGCGGTTGAGCACGTTAAGCGCCGTAGTAAACTCCACCCATTCCCTGATCAGGCCATCAAAATCCACCATTCCTGAAGCTTCTTCCATGGCGGGATCCCGATGGACAAACTTAAAGTGATACGCCGCTTCCAGAGTATCGTACATGTGCAGATAGTGTGCAAAACTTTCCCCCCAATCCTCCCATGGGTGTGCAGAGGCATACTGACTGAGATAATGATCACTCCAGTTGGCGAGAGGACCCTGGTCGTAATACTGTTTCAGCGCCGCAGCATAATCACGGCGGTCGTCGCCAAATATATCGCGAAAGGGCTGTATCCACCGAGTATCTCTTACCAGGCGATCCCAATAGTAGTGCCCAATCTCATGACGAAAGTGGCCCAGCAGGGTACGATAGCCCTCGCCCATCTTCATGCGCATTTCCGTCCTTACGACGTCATCGGCTTCGGCGATATTGATGGTGATCAATCCATTCATATGCCCCGTATAGACAGGCTGCTGACCATCGCTCCCTTCAGAAGAAAATTCGGAAGGATGGTTGGTACCCGCCAGGAAGGCGAATGAAAGCCCATTATCCGGGTCTATTTTTTTACTCGTCACAGGCAGACCAAGCCGGCTCAAGGTATAAATCAAACGCCGTTTGGCGCGCTCCACCTTGAACCAGTAAAC
>JBGTHR010000275.1:0-1943 GCA_041746095.1 Gammaproteobacteria bacterium
CTATGATGTTGTCAAAACCAGTTCGATTGACGAGCAGCAAATTGCGGTTGATACGATTATAAAATTTAGTCCAGAAGAGACTATCACGCCACGGTTTATTCTTGCAGAATGCGATGGTGGGGGATGGAGGATTGTTGAGGAAAAAGAATCAGCCGACATCGGCTACTAATAGTTAGATATCAGCAACCTGAGTCCGACCCTATCAAACTAACTCTATAGAAACACTCTACCAAGATAGCTTACGGCCTATCATCTGCTCCAGTTCATCGTTCTGGCTATACAAAGTGCTCGCCAAATATTCGCGGATCTCCGAGGGCATTGTCACGGATGGCCTGGTGTTAACCTGACTGCCTATATTTGATTTATCAAAATCCGTGCTGGCATCCACCCCTAGAAACTCCAGCATACGATCCAGCAAATCGGCTGGCTCACCGGATATCTCATCAGTGAACGCGATAAAGAATCTCTCTCTGGGAAAACTGCTAAACCAGTTAGTCAGACACGTTGCGTAGTCTCCGCGATTTGCCACCGCTGGCTGCTTGAAATATTCGACCAGCTCATCCACTGAAGCTTCCTGAAGTGGCTTGCCATAGTAGTGTTGATAATCTTTCCTGGCATGAGACCAGGCCCTATCAACCGGATCTCGCATGACATAGATCAACTTGAGATCGGGCATCCAGGCCCGAATAATTTTAATGATCTCTACAGGGAGAATCGCATAGGCAGGGGTAAACTCGCCTTTGACCTTGCGCAGCAGACTCCCTCGAATAAAATATCTCGCATAGCGGACTTGCGCTACAAATGATTTTGGCAGTATTGGAATCTGGCTATTAATGTATTCATGATCAAAAAAATGCAGCTCTTTCCGGTTTGCCAGCATCACTTCAGGGTGCTTGGCCAGATTCCTGGAAACCCAGCTCGTGCCAGAACGCATGGCTCCTATGCCAATGAAATCCGGTAGAAATGGACGCAATAAATTCGACATAAAAACTCGAATAATCTAGATTAAAAATCAGGCTAGCTTGTTTCGATTACTGATCACGCGGGCGGGGACGCCCACAGCAATGGCATTGTCTGGTATATCATCTTTCACTACTGAACCGGCGCCCACGACAGCCCCTTTACCGATATTTACTCCATCCAGAACCACAACACCATAGCCCAGCCAGGCATCATTACCCACGACAATACCTCCCCTGGAAACCAGTGGCTGCTCGCGTATGGTCGCCTCCGGCGACATGCTGTGATTGTATGAATAAAACGCGCAATTAGGCGCAATCTCGACACCTGATCCGATATTGATGGATTCCAGATAAGCGGAAATCTGACAACGGGGCTGTATATGTGTCTGATTTCCAATGCTGACAGTGCCGCCTCGTCCAGTCTGGATCGTAACATCATTGTGAAGGTGAACGCCGTCACCAAAACTTACGCCACCGCCTTTACCATCCATATAAACAGTCACTCTGTCACCAATAAAACAGTGTTTTCCTTTTTTAAACTCAGGGTGATGAATTCTGGCGCTGGCTGATGTATAGCCTGGCGGACTCAGTTCAGCCAGCTTCAAACATCCATAATATGGCGGCATCACTGATGCCGCCAATCGTGATGCCAGCCTGCCCGTAATGCCAGTGCCTGCGAAACGCATCCAGAAATTCGCCCATTTCTGCTTTACTTTAGTGATCTTTGCCATTTTCGGCTTGTCCTTGTCCGCTACTAGATCGGATGATCAGTAGCATGTATGCTGAGAACTGATTAAATAATTGTCGATATTCCAAGCGGAGTAACTTTTTGAAAGTAAAGGGTGCTGCAATATTTGAATAGTTTGACATATCATCTTCATCAAGAACTGCACTCAAAAATATTCTGACCAAAAAAAACGATTAAATTATTTGTCCATCTAAAAAAGTAGATTGTATCGATCACACTGTTACTATCCTATG
>JBGTHR010000276.1:0-2895 GCA_041746095.1 Gammaproteobacteria bacterium
TGTGTCGATGATTTTGTCACTTCGGATCGCAGCTTTCTGACTTCACTGGATAAGCATAGATGCGCTCACAATACCCGCGAGAGACTACTGCTGGTGCAAAGGGAGAATAGCCTGGATATGACGCTGTTTCTAGATCAGGCAGTACTCGACCACCTTGCACGATATGACCCTGTGTTGGCATTGCATGATGGGAATCTTGCGGAGTTCTGGTTGGTATTAGAAGGCGTTAGTCACTTCCTGTACCTGATCTGGAATGCTGGTTACAAAAAACAGGTAACACGATTCGAGCTGGAACTGCAGGCAGAGGTAGACAAGTTTGCCATGGCAGGCAGTATGCTATCCAGCCAACGCAGACATTTTAAGTCACGAAGCCTGCATCGTCAGTTGTTTGATGTAATCAGTTTTGATCAAAGCCTGAATAAAAGCGAAATCAGTCGGTATCAGGACGCCAATCGATATGCAGCAAAATTTTGCCGGCACCTGGAGATGGATTACAGATTTGACGAGTGGCAGGGCGATATGCTGACCGAGCTGCGCAGATTTTACCGCTACACTCAGCCCGACAAGATCCGCCATATTGAGACATCGATGCTGTCATTGTCCTGAGTAAGTTATAAGTAGCCTGGAGCTCAAATACTTTCGCGTGATATGATGCGGTCCTGCAACTGCGTCTCTCAATCCCTGGATTTATGCTGAGCCAGGCAGACTAGATGAAATCAGGGCATTCTTAAGAATCGTTGCTGTTTGAGAGTATGGAGAATTTGTAGGGGTCGTTCGCGTTAATCAGTTGCAGTTTGATTAATATGATTCTAAATTGCCGCAGGTAGTCCTCACTGACTTCCTCCCAGCTGACGATACAGCGCACACGACCACACCAGTTTGAGATTATCAGGCCATAAGATTCCATGGCGTACTCGATCCTGACTGTGGAGTTACCATTTCCAGTGGTATAGGCGAGAAAGAATCCATTGTTCTCTACCATGTGCCTGACATCATCAAACACCTTCCTGCGCCAGCACTCATGCTGGTTGTACTCAACCGGGTTGTTGGACATTCTGTTACGCAGAAGTCGTGTTACCAGATCCAGCATGTCGTATAGGTTATTGATCACAGCATCATAATGTCCACTGAATAACGTATCATTTAATCCAAGCACTGACTGCTCTATAGTATCCACCAGCATGACAGCGACAGCAAACAGGAATGACTATGGCTTTCTACGAAAAACATGTACTTCCGCGCATTATAGATATCGCTTGTGGAATCAAGCCGGTCGGGATACTACGCGAGACGCTTGTCCCGTTGGCCGTTGGTAATGTGCTGGAAGTCGGTATTGGTACGGGTCTCAATCTGCCATATTACGATTCCGCCAGGGTACAAAAAATCTGGGGGCTGGATCCGGCGTTGGCCATGCAAAAGTTTGCCTCAAGGCGTATTGCGGAAAGTGGGTTGAAGGTTGAGCTGCTGGGTATGTCGGGTGAAGAAATTCAAATGGATACAAACAGTTTCGATACTGTTCTGCTGACATTCACCTTATGCTCCATCCCGAATGGCATCAAGGCATTAAGAGAGATGCGCAGAGTACTCAAGCCGAGCGGCCAGTTGATTTTTTGTGAGCATGGCCGCGCGCCGGACGAAGATGTGGGGCGTTGGCAGGATCGATTGACGCCACTGTGGAGACGAATTGCTGGTGGTTGCCATCTAAACCGGCCAATTGCCGATCAGATAATCGCTGCAGGATTTGAGATCACGAATCTGCAAACTGAATATTTGCCAGGCCCCAGGCCGTTAGCATATACCTATAGAGGAACAGCAAGCTAAATATTTTAGTCTATGGTTGATAGAAGAATGCAGCGGATAGCCCGACTGTTTCTGATTCAGCCCAGTCAACATCATAGTCTTTGAATTTTAGCGTCTTGGATTTTGAAATGACTGCTGCATTCGCTGGGGAAACGGCCAGCGGGTGGTTAGTGACTTTAACCTCTCCGCCATCTTCCCCGTCCAGGGAATACATCTCGTTCTCGGCCACATCCTTGATAATCAGATGATGTTTTTTGCCGGACTCAGTGAATTCGATTTTTGCTGTTTTCACACCCATGAGTTCTGTGACAAAACCTGCGAGCACGGCTGGATGTCCACCTGCCTGGCCGCCATAAATTTGTGTCAGAGCGTCTTTCTGGGCTTCATTCGCCCTTTCATCGATATAGAGTGCAAGCCGCCAGTTCCCATCCGTCAGGCTGCCAGGAGAATGTAACCAGATGGCCACATTCAAGTTATCCAGCCGAGTATCCTCCATCTTGCCCTCTGCAATATGCCAGGCGACCAAGGCCTTGCAATGCCCCTGAGTAGGGGGCATAAGGAAGATGCACGGACACACCAGATCGCAGTTACAGGATTCGAAATAATTGCCCTTGAGACTCCAGTTCGAATGATCTGACATATTCGCTCATTCAGTGGATACACTGAGTGGTTAGTTTTTTAACAGATCCCATTACAAAACATTTAAGACTAACAATGATATTCCATAAGTTAAGTATAGTAAAAAATACGCTGGGTATCTTCAAGGTTTATCTGATCCTAAAGTAACTGAGGCGCCGAATACTGCCATCATTCAGGCTTTGCCCAATTCTTGGGGTCGGTCTTTGACTTCGATATTGGGCTAGAATCATGTAACTTCTGTTCTCACACGAATAGATTATTGTATGCTTGTCTGAAAAGGAACCAGGGAATGTCTCTAACTCGAATATATCCGGCAGCCGCTCTTTCTACCAGAGAATTTTTGATAATTGGTGGTGGACTGGCCAGTGTTTTGCTGGCCGCCTGGGGTTATATGATCTATATGGCTTGGGCCATGAATCACATGCATCTGGTCGAGATGTGGATGCCTCCGGCGAC
>JBGTHR010000277.1:0-6021 GCA_041746095.1 Gammaproteobacteria bacterium
GATGGCGAAGGCGTCATCCCAAACAAGGCGGGGCGCATTCTTGAAGATCATGGCACGGTAATTCCTGGTCTGTATACAGCGGGGTGGATCAAGCGCGGCCCAACTGGGATTATCGGCACTAACCGGGCCTGCAGTGTTGAAACCGTGCAGTCACTTCTGGAAGATATTCCCAGTCTCAATCCCATGCCGAAACCTGGCGCTCAGGGACTGTCCAATATTTTTCAGAATCGTAACGTCAGAATCGTACGCTATCCCGACTGGCAGCGCATTGATGCTGAAGAAGTGAAGCGCGGTGAACCCAAAGACAAACCCCGCGAGAAATTCACGCGACTCGAAGAGATGTTCGCTGTGCTTGGTTGAAAGTTACTCCTAATGATATGTCCTAAAAGCCATGAGGCAAACAAATTATTGAGCTGTTTTTTTTATTTAAAAAAACCAGTGTAGTAATCTGATATTTAGATCAATTACAAATCCACATAAGGCACCTCTGCCATTCGGTTGCAAACGTCACGGTAGTTTAACATCGGAATTATTTGCCGCGAAATCCGGCAAGTCCGGTTCTCCCATACTGCTAAACTACCAGGTCAAAGTTGGCTGCAAGTTATTGTGCATGACCTGGCTCAGCTATAGTCATGAGTGTGAACCAGCCCAACTTGCCATCGCGACGAATCAAGACTTTCCTAGAATATTTAGTGGCTTTGCCGGGTTTCTGGAAAAAATAAGTTGCTTTTATTGGACTTGTTCGTTACCTTAATCTGGCAATTTCAGATGATAATAATTCCAGTCATAATATCTGAAGTTATGCGTGAATAATTACGCCCGTCAAGTTAGAATAAAATATAGCTAGAGTTTGAACGACCCATACTATCTGTCACCCGGATGCAGACCCAGGTTCAGGATCTTAGTCTTGTGGCATTAAAATAAGAGGCAGGATAACGAATGCAAACAGGAAGTGCTGTCGAGACGCAAACATTCCCGAAATTGCTGCTGAGAAATGCCAGTCAATATTCCAGCAAAAGCGCCAATCGCATCAAGGATCTTGGCATCTGGCATAACACTTCATGGCAACAACAGCTCGAACAGGTTCGTGCGTTTGCCTGCGGCCTTGCCGCCAAAGGCGTAGTAAGAGGGCAGAATGTTGCCGTAATCGGCAATAATATTCCACGGCTGTACTGGGCCGTCTCAGCCGCACAATGTCTTGGATGCGTGCCAGTGCCTATACATGCCGATGCACGCGGTAAAGAACTATCAGCCATATTGCAAGAGACTGATATCCATATCGCAGTCGCCCAGGACCAGCAGCAGGTCGATGCGTTGCTGGCCGTTAAAGAGTCCTGCCCTGGCCTTAAGGAGATAGTATTTCTCAGTAACCGGGGAATGGGCGAATACGATCGGCAGCACTTGCTCAGCTACAGGGACATACAGCAGCTTGGCAGTCAGTTCGATGCCGATCATCCAGGGTTTTTCGACGAAGTAGTCAACACTATAAAGGCCGATGATCCGGCAATCATTCTGTATACGTCTGGCGCCACAGGCCCGGCTCGTGGCGTCGTTCTCAGCCATCAAAATCTCATCAGTACAGCATCCAGTGTGGCCAACCAGGAAGGCCTGTCATCGCAGGACGAGATTCTGGCGTTCCTGCCACTGGCGTGGGCCAGCAATATCCTGTTTACCTACGCGATATCCATGGTCACTGGGTGTTGCCTGAATTGCCCGGAGAGCAGTGATACGATCTTCAATGACATGAGAGAAATCGGGCCGACTTTTCTCTTTGCCCCGCCGCATATCTACAAGTATCTGGTCACGATGATCAATACGCGTATTGATAGTTCGCGCGCTCTGGACAACGTCATCTTTCACTATTTTTCCAACGTCGCCATCCGTGTCGGCAACAAGAGAACAGAAGGCAAATCTGCGTCGTTGGTAGAACGGCTGCAATTGTTGATCGGCCAGGTACTGGTCTTTGAGCCACTCAAAAATGTCTATGGCCTGTCAAAAGTGCGTGTTGCACTCACGGGTGGCCACCCAATCAGTCCGGATGTGTTCGGGTTTTTCCGCACCATTGGTATGGACCTGCGGCAAACCTATGGGCTGACAGAGGCTTCCGCCTGCGTGACTATACAGCCAAAAGATCATGTCAAACAAAACACTGTAGGCAAACCGATCGCGGGTATGGAGTATAAGCTTGATGGTGACGGGCAGGTGTTGATCCGCGGCGCTGGTGTGATGCAGGGCTATTACAATAACGGGCATGTCTCAGCGGATGCGCTGGATTCCGAGGGCTGGCTAAGCAGCGGGGATTTAGGTCTGGTAGCTGATAATTCGCTCAGGATTGTTGATCGCCAGAACGATGTGGGAATGCTGGATAACGAACAACATTTTTATCCCAGTCGAATTGAGAGCCGGCTAAAATCATCGGCATACATACACGAGGCCATTGTATTTGGTGACAGGCGGGATGCCGTCGTGGCGTTTATAACCATCGATAGGGATGCCGTGAGTGTATGGGCGGACAGTAATAATGTGCGCTATACCGGTTATGCAAGTTTAGCTGCGAACGAATCCGTCAATGCCTTGATCAAGGCGCAGGTCAGCAAGGTCAATGACGAACTTGCAAAAGTTGCCGAGGTCAAGAACCCGCGGATTTCGCGGTTTCTAATATTGCACCGGCAACTGGACGAACAGTCGGGTGAATTAACACATACGCGCAAATTGCGCAGAGAGGTCATCTATAAGGAATATGCGCCATTAATCGAGGCGCTGTATTCAGCGCAGAAAACGGCAAGTTTTACCGATAACAACGACCAACATGACTACATACTGTGTCGTCTCTAACAGGGCGTTACATATCGGTATGGACTGGTCAGCACAAACTGGAATAAACCATCATGGCTGGTAAAGAACGCGAAAGCGCACTAAAACTCGAAAACATCTCCCTCTCCTTCGGCGGTGTAAAGGCGATCTCCAATATAAGCTTTGAGGTGCTCAAGGGCGAAGTCTGCGCTGTAATCGGCCCGAATGGCGCTGGTAAAAGCTCAATGCTGAATGTAATTAACGGAATTTACCTGCCACAGGAAGGGACAATTACTTTCCAGGGCATCAGCCGCAAAAAAGTTAAAACCCGCGACGCTGCGATTCAGGGTATCGCCAGGACATTTCAGAATATCGGGCTGTTCAAAGGTATGACAGTCTTGGACAATCTCCTGTGCGGACGTAATCTGCAGATGAAGTCGACTTTCTTTGAACAGGCATTCTGGTTTGGCAGGCCCCGAAAAGAAGAGCTCTACCACCGTGAGAAGGTTGAAGAGATCATCAAATTTTTGCAGCTTGAGACTATTCGGTATACAGGTGTTAGCTCGTTGCCTTATGGTATGCAAAAGCGGGTTGAACTGGGCCGCGCGCTGGCGTCAGAGCCGAAGATGCTGCTACTGGATGAGCCCATGGCGGGCATGAACCTTGAGGAGAAGCTGGATCTGTCCTGCTACATGCTGGAAGTCAACAGGGAATTCGGCACAACGATAGTACTGATTGAGCATGACATGGGCGTGGTAATGGATATCTCGGACCATGTCATAGTAATGGATTATGGCCGCAAGATTGGCGATGGGACACCCGCAGAAATCATGAATAACCAGGAAGTCATGGACGCGTATCTGGGTGTCGCGCATTGATGGTTGTAGCAGTGCCAAACTGGCACACTGACTGGAGGGGATTAAAGTGAGTTTTTTCTTGGAGGTATTAGTGGGTGGGTTGCTCTCCGGTGTGATGTATTCACTGGTGGCGATCGGATTTGTACTGGTCTACAAGTCTTCGGGCGTATTTAATTTCGCACAGGGGGCGATGCTGCTATTCGCTGCACTGACCTTCGTGAGTATGACTGAGCGCGGGGTGAATTTCTGGCTGGCCTTCATCATCACCATGGGCACCATGATCGTGATGGGGATCATTATTGAGCGGTTCGTTATGCGGCCCCTGGCTAATCAGTCTCTGCTCTCGCTTTTCATGGCAACAGTGGGCTTGAGTCTCTTTCTCGAAGGTCTGGCGCAGGGAACCTGGGATTCGGCGGTGCATGGGCTGGATCTGGGTATACCCACGACACCGATTTTCCTGTCCGACTATCTCGGGCCAAACTTTGATATCCTGGTCAGCTTCTTTGATGCCTTCGCGGCGGTGGTCGCAGGCGTGCTTATCCTTGCGCTGGCGCTCTTCTTTCAGAAAACCAAAACGGGCTTGTCGCTGAGGGCGGTGTCAGACGATCATATGGCTGCACAGGCCGTTGGCATTCCACTTTCAACCATCTGGGCGATTGTCTGGGCGGTAGTGGGTGTGATCTCGCTCATCGTCGGCTTGCTATGGTCGGATCGTCTGGGCGTATCGTTTACGCTGCAGGATATCGTACTCAAGGGACTGCCCGTGATCCTGATTGGTGGTTTGACATCTATACCAGGAGCGATCCTGGGAGGACTGATTATCGGCGCCTCGGAGAAACTTGGCGAGATTTATCTGGCCCCAATACTGGGTGGGCAAGGCATAGAAAACTGGTTTGGTTACACGGTGGCGCTGCTTTTTCTAATTTATAAGCCGGCCGGAATCTTTGGCGTAAAAGGTATACAGAGGGCCTAGGGATGTTTTACAGAGAGGTTGGGCAATATAACGATAATTATGCGGCCGCCAGCCGCATGGTGCCCGTGTTGCAGGATCGATGGATTATCATTGCGGTCGCGGCATTCATGGTATTTGCAGTGCCTTTTATGGTCAATGATTATTGGGCATTGGCAATTTTGAATCCTGTGCTGATCCTGTCGCTGGCAACTCTGGGTCTGAACATACTGACTGGCTACACAGGACAGCTATCGTTGGGATCCGCGGGTTTCATGATGATTGGGGCCTTTGGCACCTATAACTTTCTGCTGCGTGTAGATTGGATGAATATCTTTCCGGCAATGTTCCTCTCCGGCATTATCGCGGGCCTGGTCGGCGTCTTCTTTGGCCTGCCCAGTGCGCGAATCAAGGGATTTTATCTGCTGGTGTCCACCCTGGCGGCGTATTATTTCATCTGGTGGTTTTTTAATACATTTGAATATTTCACCAACTACACGAGTTCAGGCGTGGTCACGATCCCTCGTTCTCATTATGAAATATTTGGATTTAATCTAGCCTCGGCAAGTGGTAAGTACCTGATTACCATAATTACAGTTATTATCATGACACTGATTGCCAAAAACATGGTGCGCAGCTCCATTGGACGTAACTGGGTGGCGGTTCGCGATCAGGATATTGCCGCCAATGTAATTGGTATACAAGTGGTCCGCACCAAACTGATTGCCTTCTTTGTGAGTTCTTTCATGCTGGCCGTCTCCGGCGCACTCTATTCCTACACCTATCTCGGTAACGTCGGCAACGAAATATACAATCTAAGGCGATCCTTTCTAGTGCTGTTTATGGTAATTATCGGTGGACTGGGTTCTATTATGGGTTCGTTTATGGGTGCGGCATTCGTCTATCTGTTCCCAATTGTGGTTTCCCGGCTTGGCGATACTTTTTTTGGTGGTGGCGCACTGGATTCGGCCTTTATTGAAAACAACTCCAAGATCGTCATGGGCGCCATTATTATCTATCTTTTAATCAAGGAACCGGCAGGTTTTGCTGCAATCTGGCAGAGTATTAAGAACAAGTTGCGATCCTGGCCATTCACGACTTGAGGTTTAGTTAGAGACTTGCTGCTGCAACCAACAATTTTATATTTTGCAGAGGAGAGGCGGACACAGCTTTAAAGTGATTGCTCATAAACTTGCCATCGCTAGAATTTTAAGTTTCACAATATTTTAATTATAATAATGTGTATGTGGTGATTATAAACCTGTATCACAGAAGCAACACCCCGAGAGACCTCAAGAAAAGGAGGAGGAGACACGATGAAGATTCAAGCAAGCATCAAGACAAGTTTAAAGACCACGATAGCCAGTGCAGCGTTAGTGGCGAGCACGATGACGTCGCTGCCCGTGTTTGCGGCTGGCGAAG
>JBGTHR010000278.1:0-2774 GCA_041746095.1 Gammaproteobacteria bacterium
ATCTCGCGGACTTTAAAAAGCGGGGGGTGAATATTATCGCAGTCAGTATGGACACCCATGAGCAGGCGGCCGAGTCGCGCAGAGACTGGCAACTCGATGGCCTGAATATCGGCTTTGGGCTGACAACAGAGGAAGCCGTACAGTGGGAGTTATTTATCTCCGGGTATCGTAATCCATTAGGTGTGGACGAGGTTTTTTCGCAGCCTGGTTTGTTCCTCATCAGACCGGATCGCACAATCTACAGCATATTCCTGCAATCCAGTGAATTCGCACGCCCAAACATGGACCAGATTCTTGCAGCAATCGACTTTATCATCCCGGACTCTTCGGAGTAAATGCATTATGACAACGACAAAAATGTTCAAATCGATTGTGCATAGTGAGATGTTCAATACTGCACGACAGGTAGGCTCCAATATTATTCTGATCGTGGTGTTAACAGGTTGTGGCGGAGGGGGTGGCGATGCAAGCAATGGCCCTGTCACTGAGATAGGCACAACTGCAGGCTGCTTCTTTGCTAACTATCCTGAACCCGCGACATCGCAATATATATTGCCGTATCCGGTTGGAATGGCCTTCAGTATCAGCCAGGGCAACTGCGGAATCTTTACGCATTTGATGAACTGTGTCGTTAACGGCTTTGCCTGTGGTGATATTCGCTACGCCTATGACCATGATATGCCCGTAGGCATTGTCATACTGGCCTCAAGGGCCGGAACCGTCGTGTCTGTTGAAGACCGGTTTCCAAACGGGACCAATGATTTTTCGCAGACCAATTTCATATTAATACAACATAATGATGGTTCGGTCGGCCGATACCTGCACATCAATCCTAGCAGTGCGATGGTGACGGTTGGGCAGGTTGTTTCCCAGGGCGATCCCATCGCTATCAGCGGCGACAGCGGGAATACCGGCATCAATAACCCACATCTGCATTTTGATGTTGTGGTAAATGAGTCTCCAACCTGCCGAGTGAGAATTGATTTTAGCGATTGCCGCACATTACCCGTTGTTTTTCGAAATGCAGCTCCACTCGATGCCCCATTAATGGAAGGTGATATTCTCTACGAGGCGCTGACTTTTTGACAATTCAAATTAGTTTAAGCGCGAATCTGAATAGCTGTTCTTGCAGTATCGGGCCTGATGCCGCGCCATAAAAAAAATGACTCGGCCGCCTGCTCAACCAACATACCAAGACCATCCACGGATTTTCCCGCATTATGAGCCTGCCCCCACTTGACGAACGCTGTAGGCTCATTACTATACATCATGTCGTAGCACAAGCCGTTAGGGTTTAAGCAATCATTAGGAATAGCGGGGACTTCACCATGAATACTCGCAGAGGTGCCGTTGATGATGAAGTCGAACTGATTGCCAGCGAGTTCGTCGAAGCCGTATCCTCGAATGTTCCCAAGACCGTCAAAGTCTTTTACAAGCTGCAGGGCTTTAGTGTGCGTGCGGTTAGCGACAACAACCCATGAAGGCTTTTCTAATAACAGCGGTTCCAGAACACCTTTAACAGCACCGCCTGCACCCAGAACCAGCAGGGATTTATTTATGATATTGATTTTATGGTTTTGAATGATGTCGCGGACAAGGCCGACACCGTCAGTATTATCACCATAGAGTGAGCCATTATCACGTATAACAATGGTATTGACAGCGCCTGCGCGCTCAGCACGCGCACTGCGTTCATTCACTAGCTGCCAGGCCTGTTCTTTAAATGGCAGAGTAATGTTCAAGCCCTTGCCGCCTTTGCTTTGAAACTTCCTGACCGCATCTTCAAAACTATCTTTAGCCACCAGAATGGCCTCGTAAGACATTTGTTGTTTTGTTTGTCTCGCAAACTCCGCATGTATTCTGGGAGATAGGCTGTGGGCAATGGGGTTGCCCATGACGGCATATCTATCCATGGTAATCAGGGTCGAGAGCAACCCCAGGTAGAAAATTGATATTCATTCGACTATAGCCAGGCGCGCCTGAACACTATGTTTATCATGACTTGATTATGCGGCAGATCGATGCGGCTAGCAGGCTCACCATATCCTACCCGACAACTTAATATCTGTTGACCGAAATAAAGCTATACGTCGTTTCCGGCATTTTCATTGTTTCAACCATGATGCAGCGTCTTTTGCATAATAGGTCAGTATGGCGTCGGCGCCGGCGCGTTTCATCGAAAGTAGTGTCTCAAGTACGCATGCCTTTTCATCGAGCCAGCCATTTTGTGCAGCGGCCTTTAACATGGCGTATTCGCCACTGACCTGATACACAAACGTGGGCATGCTGAACTCATCTTTTACTCGCCTCACAATGTCAAGGTATGGCATGCCTGGTTTTATCATCACCATGTCGGCGCCCTCCTGTATGTCCAGCATAACTTCACGTAAGGCTTCACTGGAATTAGCCGGATCCATCTGGTAGCTATATTTGTTGCCGCTGCCAAGGTTTCCGGCGGAACCTACGGCCTCACGAAACGGACCATAAAAGCTGGAGGCGTATTTAGCTGCATACGAGAGTATGCGTGTGTTTGTGTAGCCAGCGGATTCCAGTGCTATGCGTATTGCGCTAATGCGTCCGTCCATCATATCGGAAGGCGCAACAATATCGGCGCCTGCCTGTGCATGTGAAAGCGCCTGTTTGACCAGCACTTTTACAGTTGCATCATTGGCTACATAACCATGCGTGTCGAGAAGGCCGTCCTGGCCATGCGAGGTGAATGGGTCAAGAGCGACATCCGTGATGATTCCGAGGTCCGGATAGATGTCCTTGAG
>JBGTHR010000279.1:0-10072 GCA_041746095.1 Gammaproteobacteria bacterium
CCGCAGACGGTGATCTGGTGGAAGACACCGACGACTGGTTTGCTCAGGCAAGAGGGGACGCCTCGATCTGGTATTGCGGAGAGGAAGTGCAGGATTTTGAGTTTTTCGAGGGTGACGATCCCCGATTACCCGAACTCGTGAGTATTGATGGCTCATTCAAGGCCGGCCGGGACGGCGCTCAACCCGGCATTCTCATCAAGGGCATCCCTCAGGTTGGTGATGCCTTCCGTCAGGAGGCATTGTACGGCGATGCCGAGGATGCGGCCGAGATACTCTCGATTGATTATAGCTTCGGCGCCAATCCTGATCTGGATGAACTCGTCCCGCAGGCGCTTGCCGAGGCGCTTTGCAATAATGACTGCATGGTCACGAGAGAATTTTCGCCACTTGAACCGGATGTCAATGAGCTCAAATACTACGCACCCGGCATAGGTCTGTTCCTTGAGGTGGACGCTGATAATGAAGAGGTCCTAAAACTGGTGGAATGCACCGTCAACTCTGTTGACTGCTTGCTGCCAGAAGAATAAATGAGAGGAGTAAATACATTCCAAGGCGCCAGGCAATAACACAGTGGCGGGGATCGAGGATACCAATTTATTCTCGAATCCATAAAAAGCAGAGAGTGCGAGATAGCACTCTCTGCTTTGTCCGTTGCGGAGATTTACAGATTTGGCATCTAAAATTCGTAAACGACTTCCAGACTCAGGAAATAGGCAGGATCAGTACCGGAAGAGAAAGCATTCTCAGGAAAAAATCCGCCCAGTATGAATTCAAGCTCGAAATCACCGAATTCTCCGCCCGCTATAAGATCTAAACCATGACCGATATCACGCCTACTGCCATTCAGTTCAGACTCAATATTGGCATCGCGCAGCTCATCCGACGCCTCGTCCTGAAGGTAATAGTGGTACACCAGATCAATTGAGCTGTCCTGTACAGGCCGTATCCCCACGCCAGCCGCAAGAATTATAAGATTGCTAAGTTCAGGGGCCAGCGCCTCACCATAATAATCAAAGGCTATTACGCCGCCGAATGCCGCCTCGTTTTCCTGAATGCCAGTCTGTCGAAAGTTATGATCAACCGAGTCATCAGGATTATTATCGCCGCTACCGTAGGCAAATCCCAACGTCATCGAAGGGCTAACAGGCAAATCAGTCCTGACTGTCATCCCAAGGTCCACGCCATAGGCCTCAATATCAACATCTTCTGCTTTACCTCCCACATAGGCTGCATTCAGCCAGTAATCCAGGGAAAGGGGGAGTTTGCCGCTAGAATAAACGCCAAAGAACACAGGGTCATCATTGTCGCCGCCGCGTTCGTCCTGTGCTAATACATAGGCGTTGAGATCAATACCCGAATTAAAGACATACCGCCCTGACAAAATATACCGATTGGTTTTAGCATCGTCATCGTCGTTCAGAAGATCCCTTCTATGCAAACGGTCACGACTGGCTGAAACATCAATACTTGAGCGCGGAATGCCCAGTATCAAACGCACCGCATCCAGATCCTCGTCATAAAGCCATTGGCGGGCGTCCTGGAAAGACTGACGGCCAATCTTTGCAGAGAACGCGGGCTGTGGACTTGAAAGTGCTATATAAGCCTGATTGAGTTCAAGGGAAGTGGAAGTATCCGGTTCATCCTCGTCGGATTCGAGAGCAATCGGCGATATCAGCTCCAGTTCAAGGAATCCCCGTAACCAATCTAACGGGGTGTAAGCCGCCGCCAGCGAAATCTGAGGTTCTGCGATGGCGATATCGTCTTCTGAGCGATTATCCAGATCAAAGTTACCTTCCCGTTCAAAGGTCAACTGTGCCTCAAGGCCGTAACGCAAGGAATCCGTCAGTACTTTTTCGGTATCGGGAGGATTATCAAGATCGAGTCCTTCTTCCTCTTCTGCGTGTGATGGCTGTATGCAAAGAATGTGGAGGATTGCAAGAATATAAGTAATCCTTTGAAGCCTCCCTAAATTCCGCATGAAGAGCATCAGGCCGCCAATGAACAACCCCGCCGCAAGCAGCGGGGTATCAATTCGGAAGAATTCTTATCTCGCCCCAAGGGGCGGGGAATTACACCCGAAGAGATTAAATCAATCAATAAGGAGGTTCAATATCCACAGAAACCGGCAGTAGTATAGACAAAACCCAGCGCACAGGGAATGGAATCCTTAGTTATACATAAACGAACCCTTCGATATTGCAAACACATGAGGAAGGCCAACTCATGCATCGCAACTTTACGTCAAATGAAGTCGTCCGAACATTGAAAGATCACGCGCGCCAGTGATCTCGTTCGATAATAAGCGCGGCATAATCTTGTCAGAACACTGGTTTGTTCTTCATTTGCCACTCTCTATGGTGTAGATCACATCACCACCGCTGGCAATGCCAGATGATTCGGTTACCAGTTTCCATTTGCTACTGATGGCGTATTGCAGACGTACTGTTGAAATAGGATCAAACAATCCCAGTCCATAACTGACATAGAGCTTGGGCGACAGATATTTACCAATGACAAATGATGCCTGATCCGGTTGATTGGGTGATCCAGCCTCACCAGATTCAACGCCAAACTCATCCAGGCCCAGTTTACTGCCGATTTTTCCTGTGATGGAACTACCACCTTTCAGGCCCAAAGCGAGCGCAGCGCGGCTGAGAGCAGATCCCTCACTATCGGAGGCCCCACCCAGCGGTCTGCCTAAAACCAGATAGGACAACTGGTTGCCCTGGGTCATGCCCGGATCTGAAAACAGCGTAAAGTCAGGCTGCTTCAAACTGCCTCTGACCTGCACACCAACTGTAATATCCTCCGCAGGTTTACGAATTGCCCTGACATCAAGCCCCGGCTGGCTAATAGGTCCACCAGCGAATAATATTCGGCCTTTTTCAATAACCAGTCCCTGGCCATATGCCCGGTACTCACCATCAACAATCCGCAGTTCACCGCTGGCGGTGGTCGGCTCACCCGGTTTTTCAATGGCCAGAATATCGCCTTCAAACCGCGCACTCAGTCCAAAACCCTTAAACCGCACCTTGTCGCCAAGTATGAGCCGAACCCGTGCATTGATATTCTTGCCGGTATCCTCATTCACTTCTGGATCGTAGTTTTCATCAATGATTATCTGGTCCGCCGACACCTGCGTCGCGGACTCCGGTAGCGTCTTGAGATTGATATTGGTTTTAGGAATAAGCACCTCACCCTCAACGTTGATACTTTCCTCCCGCATCGCGATCATGAGGTTCGGCGAGACATCAACCTTGGCCTCCTGAGTATTGATGACGCGGAAATTTTCTCCCTTGACGTGTATGTTAGCCACTGGTCCTGCGCCTCTAAAATCTGCGCTGCCATCGACATTCATCTCGCCCTTGCCGGAGGCGGCGTGCGCAGACATCAGGATTCCACCATCGCCCTTGCCGGTTAATTCCACCAGTATGTCTTTGATATCCAGTCCTGGTTCGTCAAGTTTTGCTGCTCCATCGACCAGTGCGAAGCGTCCGTCCAGCACCGGTGAGGCGATGCTACCCGCCAGTCTCATGTCGCCTTCCACCCTGCCCTGCAGCTCCTGAACCGCAGGAATGAGGTCCGCGATAAAGCTGAGATCCTGAATGTTTGAAGTAATGTGTCCACTCAAAGGCCGCTGTGTTAACTCTGCAGCGCCAGGCGGTATCGATGCCATCAACTCAAACCCATCCGTCTCTGACAACGGCAGGTTCACACGCGTATCGATTCCACCGTCTTCTAGCTGCGCATGAACATTACCGGGCAGGAATTCAACGATGAGTGTATTTACCGGAGGTTCGTCTTCTGATCCTATACTACTCACAGTATTGACCTGAGTGCTGGTCGTCTGCAGGTCGATGACCGCAGCGGGCTCGCCTCCCGGGGACTTATTAACACGGCCGTTGCCACTTAGATTTCCCTGAATCGAGAGATCAGGCGGCAGCAAGGACGCGAAGTAGCCAAAAGGCAGGTCAGTCAGATTAAATTCGCCTTTCAGACCGGCTGCGGATTGCTCGCCCTCCAGGCACAACGCTGCTCCCGAAGACTGCCAGCAGCTTTGCGACAGGCTGGCTTGATCAGCACTGACTCGACCTTTTGCCGGTGACCGCAGAGCCCAGGCATCAAGCTCCGGATATTTCAATGTTGCCCGATCCATTTGAAAATCCCAGGCCGTCGCCGCCTGCCAGAGATTTGTCAGTCCACCCTGCAATGCCAGATCCGCCTCACCAGTGCTGGTGTCCGCAAGAAGACTGAGTGTATGGGATGCTGCGTTTCCCTCTGCCTCAAGTGAGATCTGCTTGACGTCAACACCTGCAGCCTTAGCCTCGTCTATCGCCAGTGTAAGAGTCGAATGCTGCTCACCATTGACATCCACATTGCCATTCAAGTCTAAGGAATTAACCAGATAGGCTTGATACTTGAGATCGCTGGCGGAAAGCTTCGCCACTACCAGTGGTCTTTGCGCTGGCCCGCTAAGTTTGCCGGTCCCCTGAATACGCCCCGAGGCATCGGGCAGTAGCGTGCCGAGGTCGGCACTGCTCAGATTCCAGTCGACATTCAGTGTCTCGCTCACCGTGCCCGAGGCATTCAATTCACTTGAGCCGGATGAGAACGCAAGTGTGTCCAGTGTTGCCACGTCATTCTCAAATGCGCCCTTGGCATTCAAAGCCAGATTGTAGCCACGTAATTCACCAACGGCCTTTAACTGATCTAATTGCACGCGCGGTTTATCGCCAACCATTCCGCCTTCCGCCTGCAACGACAGGCCCAGACTGCCTGGCCAGTCCTTTAACAACTCGCCCGGATTCAATCCCTGGCCCTTCAAATTCACTTTTCCCTGTATATCAGGTTTCCACGCAACATTGGCAGTCCCAGTCAAACTGCCACTCAATGCCTGTACATCGATAAGGGATAGATCCAGGGCTTCCTGACTGCCCTTGCCCTTGAGATTAAGCTCTGCACCAGTTTGACCGGGCACATCGACTTTGGCCATAACATCCAGCGTATAGTCTTCCGGCCTGCCATTCACTGAGACATTACCCGACGGCACTAAAACCCGGGGATTGTTTAAAGGCCATTGCAGATTGCGCCAGTCCAACGCCACATTCAGCACTTCATCGTTTCTTTCCGCCGTACCCTCTATGCGGCCTTCGTCACCCATTGCGATATCAAGCCTGGCGAGCAGATCCTGTGGCGTACCCGTGAGCTTGATTGTGCCTTGCGGGCTGGTGATGAGAGGTTCATCATTAAATGGCCATTGCAATCGGCTCCAGTTCAAACTGGCATCAAGATCCGGTTGCTCGCCCTCAAGATTAATTGTGCTGTCGGCCTGCAGCTGCGCCGGGACTTGAAGATCACCGAGCTGCATATCCAGTTTTGCCAGAATATTTTTTAATGTCCCGCTTACATTCAGCTGGCCTTTGGGGCTGTTCACCAAAGCCTCATCCTTGAGCGGCCATTGCAGTTGTTCCCAGTTGGCATCCAGGCTTAGCGCCTGAGTCTCATCCAGATGGAACATGCCTTTTGCAAGGATTACCGCAGGTTCGTCAGGAATGGAGATTCTGAGCTGCTCAAGCGTCACCGTCTGTTGTTTGAAGTTACCCTTGGCAGTGGTATCAAAGGCGCCGATCTCCGGCTCGACCACATGCGAGTCAAGGCTGTAGTCAATATTTTCCGGACTCCCATTGGCAGCCACGCCCAGTGTAAGCGTGACAGCTGGAAGATCCTTATTCAGCGCTTGCAACTGCAAGCTGGGCACATCAACAGCTGCATCGAATGTCAGCGCTGCCAGCGGCTCATTAACTCGCACTTTGGCCGTGACGTTATAAGGCGCAGCCAGGGTCTGATCGATGACAAGAGATTTCAAACTGCCGTTTATTTGAGTTTTTCCTTTAATCTCAGGGTAGTCAGGAACGGGCGCATGGAAGTGAAATTCTCCATCAATCGGGTAGTCCCATTGGGCCACCAGCCGAGTATTGCCAGTGAGCCCAAACAGGGGTGAATCCACATTCAATTCCGAAATTTCTATCTCACTTAGCCGCGCGCTGGCACGAAGAATGGCCGAGTTAACAATGAACGGCTCCGCATCAGGTGCAGAAATAAATTGGACGTCCTTAACCGCAACCTCGCCAAGACGTATCGCTACCGGTAGTTCAATCTGCTCCGGCAGTTGTATGGGTTCTGAGGGTTCATCAAGCTTTGGAGGCGAGGGTTTGAGCTGGGTATATCTGAGACCGGACAGCACGAACCGCTCGATATCCAGTTTTCTTTGCGCAAGGAGGCTCGGCGTCCATTCAAACTCGGCGTTATCCAGTTCAAGCCGGTAGTATTCGGTGTTAAACACCAGATTGTGCAGTTGCAATGGCCCGGCCAGGCGCCCCTCAAGTGATTCAATACTCAACCCTTCAGGCAGAAAAGACTGCGCCTGATTCCACACAAAACGCGTACCACTCTCGGTCGCAATAATGAATACAAGGCTCAATACTAATAACGGAATGACGACTGCAATCAGTGCTGCAAGAGTGGCAAACGAGACAGCCAACAATCGCTTCACAGGTCTGGTCCCAGGCTGATGTGCAGCCGGAAATCGTTATCAGGATCATCCAGCGGGTGAGCGACGTCCAGCCGTATCATGCCAATCGGTGAGCGGTATCTGAGACCCAGGCCCACACCCTTTTTCAGACTGGGTGGTAATTCATTACTGGTATTACCCGCATCCAGAAACATAGCCGCGCCGAAGTTACCATAGAACAGGTAATCGGCTTCAATACTGGCGACGGTGAGATATTTGCCGCCCACCACATCTCCATCGTTATTTTCCGGGCCCAGATCCTGATAGTCGTAGCCGCGTACACTCTGGTCACCGCCGGCGAAAAAACGTTGTGATGGCGGAAGATCAAAAAAAGTGGTTGCGCCGGTGGCGCCCAGCTCACCGCGAATTAGCAGTCGTCCTTTATCGGTAAATGGAACTACACCTTTCGTGAGCAAACTGGCCTGCAGGAATGTGGTTTCAGTAAACGGGCTTTCAATACCGCCATGCACATCCAGAGTGGCTCGGTAGCCCTTACGCGCAAACAGGGGATCATCGGCATATTTGCGTGACAACTGCGCGCCGGGAATCAGTAATGTTGAAGTTTGTGTGCCGTCGCCAAAGTCAAAGTTTTCACGCTCTGCACTGAGATATAGCCGCCGCCGGAATCCCAGCCAGTTATCATTGATACTCGGGCCAATCACAAAACGGTTCGTATCGGCATCACCGTCCTCCTCACGCGTCGCCGATGCGGAAAATGTTATGTTGTCAGTTGTGACATTCTTGAACGGAATAATATATTGAGAGCTAAGAGTTTGCTCTATGGCCGAAACCCTGATATCGGTACGGAATTTGTGCCCGCGACGATTGACTCGGCGAAACTCGACACCGGCAGTGGCGCGCGGCCCGGTGTCGGTGCCAAAACCCAAACCTGCAGTGTAACGGCGAGGCTTGCTGGGCGAAGTCTTGACAGTGACCGGAATCCGGTTAGCTACTGCATTCTTGCGCTCGGCCTGAATCTCAACAATGTCGAAATACTCACTATCATTCAGTGCGAGCTGCAGCCCTATTAATTCGTCCGCACTAAAACGCTGACCCTCTTTGATCTCAACAAAGCGGTTGACAAACTCTGGTTTCAAAATGCCCTGTTCGATATTGACCTCGCCAAACTCATAGGGTGGCCCGGTCTCCATGACCAGAAAGATATCAGCCGTGCGTGTCTCCGGCGTGACCCGCAGTTGACTTTGAGTAAATTTCGCGTCTATGTATCCGGAATTGTACATAGTGTCTGAGAGCAATGATTTTGCAGCTTCATACTTACTGTGGCGCAAACGCTTTCCGGGTACGAGCTCAATTGAGGCCAATGCATCTTTCACAGCCATTTCCTCGGCGCCCACGCCTGTAACACTGATCTCAACCTTTCCCAGCCGGGTCGGCGCACCGCGATCAATCTGATACTTCGCCTGCCAGATACCATTCAATTTTTCCAGAGATGAGGTTATATCTGGTTCATAGTACCCATAAGGCTGTAATGCCTGACGAATCTCCTCGGGGGCCTTTCGATGCAGTCGCTGAATCATCCGCTCTGTTAATGCCGGTGGCTTTTTCTCTTCTTCGCCAGGGATGATGCTGTCCAATAGACCAACTTCCTGCTGTTTTGCCGCGACGGCAATACTCATAAAGACGTCAACATTTTTCAGCAACTCAGCTTTGATGCCGGTTACCTCAACTTCCAGGTTCTTTGTTTCTTCAGCCCAGGCTTGGGCGGCACAAAACATGCTTAAAAGGCACAGGATGAAGATTCGAAGTTCTGAGTAATAACGTGGCGAATAGACTGGTTGTTGCATTATGATCATAATTTAATTTTATAAAGATGATTTTAACATGCCCTGAATATTGACTTATACGTGACACTTATGATCAACATCATAAATTATTATTTCAAATCACATGACTGAAACAAAAACCGTGCCAGGGAATTCTCAACCAGGAGCTATAAATTCGGCGCATGAGGCATATGTTGATGTGCGCTGGCTTCGGCTTGCTGTGGAAAACAGCCTTTCGGAAGATATTATCAGCGTTCTATCAAGTGATGAAGTTGAGCGAGTACAGCGGACTCGAATGAAAGATACGCGTCACGCCTTTATACAGACACGCGTCGCGCTAAGGGTTATTCTTGGAATTCACCTGAATAGACCGCCAGCAGACATTAAGTTCAGTTATAGTAAACTGGGCAAACCCGAACTGAGCAGTCACATGCATGCTGGACAAAACCGTATACATTTTAATGTTTCACACTCACGGGAGTATGCCTTGATCGCAGTCTGCGAAAACTATCGAGTAGGCGTGGATATCGAATGTCGCCATAGAAAGCAACTGCAAGGCCGGAAACTTGCTCGACGCTATTTCTCCCGGCATGAAAACGATGAACTTGACGCTCTCGCGAATGAGCAGCGCACGCACGCCTTCTATACCTGCTGGGCACGCAAAGAAGCCTATGCAAAGGCCCATGGTCTCGGCATACAGATAGGACTTCAGACGTTTGACGTCAGTCTATCGCCCACTGAACCTGCACGAATAATCAATACGCGCCCGAATAGCGATGAGGCGCGGCGCTGGTCCTTGCACGACCTGAATATCGATGCCAAGTATGCCGCAGCGCTGGCTATCGAACGCGAACACTGCAAGGTTCATCTTGCGGTTACACAGTTTCGTTTTTCCTGAATACTAGCAAACATGCACCCTGAATTTCCTCTTAGTGAGTCTATCATCCATCTAAATCACGCCGGTGTCGGTCCCTGGCCGAAGCGGACAGTCGAAGTCATCAAGCACTTCGCAGAGCAAAACATGTTCACAGGTTCACGGGATTGCCGCAACTGGGCCAAAGTGGAACAAGAGTTGCGCGAACTGTGCCGCTGGTTGATCAATGCCGAGTCCAGTGAGGATATCGCGCTGGTAAAAAACACCTCGGAAGGTTTATCGATGGTGGCGTATGGTATTCACTGGCAACCGGGAGATAATGTTGTCACCAGTCAGCAGGAGTTTCCCTCCAATCGAATTGTCTGGGAATCGTTAACCGAACGCTTTGGCGTGACCGTACGCATGGCAAATCTTTACTCTGCCGAGACTCCAGAACAGGCGCTCATCGATTTGATTGACGACAACACACGTCTGCTGGCAGTCAGTTCCGTGCAATAGGCCGGGGTTCCAGGCTGCAAGCGCCAAGACTCATTGAGATTGCCTGCATCGATGGTGTCGAACCCCGTGTCGCTGACGAGGTCAGCAACAATTTTCTTGGCTGAGACATCGTCACCAGAAATCGGAATTGCGATACGGTTTGAACTACCTGGCTCCGAACCAGCCTCGGCCAAGGTCTGCGCCAGCAGTGCGTTCCAGGCTTTGACGAGGGCACGGCTCACTTGCTCGCTGGCCCAGACGGTTTCAGGCTTACCGTTCTCAACTTCAGCAATCTCGTTGTCGCGAGCTGGGTAATAATTGGAGGTGTCGACGACGATGGCACTGGCTGGCGCGCCAGCCAGGACC
>JBGTHR010000280.1:0-1921 GCA_041746095.1 Gammaproteobacteria bacterium
CCAGCCATTCACCCAGACCGGAAGGACTTGTATCCGCATGCACGATGGAGGCATAAAATGCCTCTGGATGTGGCTGCCGGTTCAGCCAGCCCAGCATGTTGTCCGGTCGTTCCCGGACCAGTTCATGGAACAGCGCCTGCGTGCTTGCAAAACGGTCTCCCATGAAAAACGGCGCCATCCATGCCATAGGGGTCTGCCCGGCTAACGTTCCCAATTCAGCGCTTGCAGTACCCAGGTTTGGACTGGCAATAGTAATCAGAGCCGAGATTTCAACGTCTGCATTCTCAACCATATACAGCCTGGCCAGCACACCGCCGGCGGAATGCCCAATCAGAATGATCGATTCATCGGGATATTGCTGCTCTACGAACTGCAGATACTGGCCCAGATAACCTAATTGATAACCCAGCGGACGATCCGTAGGCAGTTCAATCGTATGATAGCGAAGATTTGCAGGTGTTTTAGGCTGGCTGGATATCACTCCCTGTGGCGATGCGATCAAGTGCCCGCCATGACGCCATCCATCCGCCTGCAACCAGCGCGTGATGCCACTTCCGTACCAGTCTTCGCTCGTTCCCAGGAGACCCTGAACAAAGACAATGGTATCGGCGAACCCACTGACTGGACTAAATAATCCTATTACGATTAATATCGCGTGTAAATTACGTTTCATGCTGGTTTATTATTGATAAATCAAGATGATATCAAGTTAAAAGACTTAAGCGCCGAACGGCAGTACATATCTGGTACCACGAATTACGATATTACCTTACTCAGTACGATAATGACAAAATTCGAATCAACATCCAGCGTTCACTAAGCACAAGCAGACCCATTTAGTCAAAACCTCCGGATATCAATCGCTTGATTATATTTCCCTCATTCCCAGCCAGGGAGTCCATATTCAAGGTTCGTTGACCTTCATTACAGCATCCAGTAATTATAATGCGCGAGATGTGAAATAATAGGCAAGAAGTTGAGAATCGTAAAACCCAAGAGTTTTACGCACAATCAGACGAACCTTAAAATCAGTGTATTATTCGCAGTCCGCGTGCGTGACTCGTCCAATGTTCAACACCAGGAGGAAAAATGCTTGTAGAAGACATAATGACTCGTTCCGTAAAAACGGTGAGCCCCGATACCAGAATTGGTGACGTCGTCTCAGCCATGTGTCTGTATCGCATCAGCGGCCTGCCCGTTGTGGAAGATGGCATATTGATTGGCATGGTGGCTGAAAAAGACGTACTACAGGAGATGTTTCCCACCATTGAGGACCTGATGTCGCAATCCGGTTCAATTGATCTGGATGCCATGATGGATGGTTACAAGAACATCATCAAACGGTCGGTGCGAGACCTGATGAGTTCAAAGCCTGTCAGCGTACCACCCGACATGCATGTCCTCAAGGCAAGCGCGATCATGGTGAGCCACCGGTTTCGCCGAATTCCGGTTGCCGAGGGAAATAAGCTTGTTGGCATGATGAGCCTGGGCGACGTGCATAAGGCTATCTACCAGCGCAATGTCGATGCGGCCATCAAAAGCACCTTTGCCTGACTCAACCAAACGCTTACTTATACATAGAAATTTCAGCTGACCAGTAACGATCTGATTTGAGATATGGCGACGCTTACACATGACGCTGGCCAAGCTTGTTAATACGAGAGAGGCAACATGTTCAGGCATAGCCTCCTTGAAAGAACTCTGCCGACCCAAAAACCTGGAATTACATTTTCAGTTAAGCACTGTTTATCTCATTAATGGGCGCCTCGAAAAATTAGAAATTTTGTTGGAGAACAAGGCGCGGTGCTTTCGAGAAACGCAGTTAACACAGCAAGTTAATGAGTATCGCAGAAAGTGCCGCAACACAGTTATTGGGCAAAAAAGCAATTTTTCGAGGTGCCCTTAATACGGACAAGATCAT
>JBGTHR010000281.1:0-10146 GCA_041746095.1 Gammaproteobacteria bacterium
TCTTAGCAGCCTGCTCACAATCAGGCCATCAGACTTCGGCTCTCAGTATACAGGATGCATGGATACGTGAGGCGCCCCCTGGCGCCCAGGCGCTGGCCGGATATATGGTGATTATCAACAGCGGAGAGACCCCTAAAGATCTTATTTCCGTGAGCAGCCCGGAGTTTAGCTCTGTCGAACTCCACCGTTCAACGTTCACCGATGGAGTAGCCAGAATGGTCCGGCATAAACATTTTACGGTACCAGCCCGTGGCCAGATCGAACTGAAACCGGGTGACTACCACATGATGATGTTCAATCCAGCAAAACCGCTAACAGCAGGCGGCCAAACTCAGGCAACGCTTGAATTCGCTGACGGCGAGAGCCTAACAGTAACGCTGGATGTCAAAAAGGGCGGTTAATAACTCGCTGCTGGATTCCCGCTTATTCACTGACGAACCGGCTATAAACTCCAGGTTCTTATCAGTATTCTCAAGTAACAGCCGCGATCACAGGGCGCTCACCCAGTATCCCCATCGCCTGACGTATTAAAAGTCTCTTGAGTGGACCGGACTGATTGGCAAAATCAAGACCGCTATTACGCAGCTTTACTACGGGTCTAAATGTGCTCCCAAACACACCTCTGAAGCCTTCAAGCGCACGTTTCATTACGACGTTTTCGATCTTGCGGGCGCGTTCGTAACGGCGCAGCACTCGCAGGCTGCCAATATCATGAGATGCCTGTTGCAGAATCTGCGCCAGCATGGCCGCATCGGTAAAGCCCAGATTGACACCCTGACCCGCCAGTGGATGCACAGAATGCGCAGCATCACCTATCAACGCTATGCGGCGCCTGACATAGTCCCTGGCCTCTCCGCCCATTAACGGAAATACCGCCCGGTCGCTACACTCGGTGACTGCCCCCAACCGATATTCAAACGCATCCTCAAGTTCATGCATAAACTCCTTGTCCGGCATAGACAGCAACGATTCTGAATTGCTATGCGTCCAGACGATCGAACAACTGCCATCACTCAATGGCAGGAATGCCAGTGGTCCGGTCGGCAGAAACCGTTGCCACGCAGTATTCTGATGGTGTTCTCGCGTGCGCACCTGCGCGACTATTCCCTGCTGTGCATAACTCTTGTTTTGATAGCGCAAACCGGAAAGTTTGCGAACGCGTGAAGCTGGACCATCAGCACCCACCAGCAGTTTTGCCCGAATCTCTCGACCACTGAACAGTCGAACACACACAGACTCAGATGCAACGCTTATAGAGTCCAGGGACTCGGGGCAAATCCATTGCACTCTCTCCAGCGCCATCAACTTTTCCTGGAGCGCGCTCTGGGTGACACTATTCTCAATGATGAGTCCCAGGTATGGTTCAGCAACCTCTACGCAGTCAAAGCGAATCTGACCAAATCCCTGTGCATCCCACACCTGCATTTTCTCAAACGGATGATAACGCCGACTGGCAATCAGTGGCCATACACCAATTTGATTTAACACACGCTGCGAGCCGGCACTAACCGCGGACACTCTGAGATCATGCTTTCCTTGACCATCATTTGGTTCAGGCTCGTGCGCCTCGACGATGGCTACATTAAACCCGCTCACTCCCAATGCACAGGCCAATGTAGCGCCGACCATGCCTGCACCGATAATCACTACATCGTATATTTTCTCAAGCATGTAGTCGTCTCAGTATATCGGCTCAGGTATCGGCAGCTTCGAGTGGCAAACCACAACTAAGGCGCGACAACTTACCCGTTAAACCCATACTGCGACGAGCCAGCTGATGGCGTAGAGATGGTAATTTATCAAACAGTGAAAGTGCGACCCCACGGCCATGCGCCAAAGGCGGGAACGGATTCACAAACAACCTTGCAAGACTGTCCGTAAAGCCGGTCACGCGGGCAATATCCGCCTGACGTAAGACTGTATATTCATGCAGCAGTGCGTGTGCACCGGGATCGCCCAGTTGCTTTCTATTTCGCACCAGCAATTCCGCCAATAAGGCAATATCGCGCAGAGCAAGATTGAACCCCTGCCCTGCTACCGGATGTACTGTGTTCGCGGCATTGCCCACTAACACGGCACGGCGAGTGGTGAGGGCCTTACTGCGCGTCAATGACAGCGGATATGCGGTACGTCTCCCCACTCGCATAAAGCGGCCCATACGAAAGCCAAAGGCCGCTTGTAAGTGGCGAATGAATTCAGCATCTCGAAGATTTAAAATGTCTTCAGCCCGGGGTTCTGGATGTGTCCACACCAGAGAACAGCGATCATCACTCATGGGGAGCAATGCCAGCGGACCGCTGGGTGTGAATCGCTCATAGGCCACGTTGTAATGCTCGCGTTGTGGCGAGACATTAGTGACTATCGCCGTCTGATTATAGTTGAATTTCTCTTCTTCAATACCCAGCTGCTGGCGAATACCAGATACCGTGCCATCCGCACCTACCAATAGCCTTGTGCGTAACTCCAGCGTCTCACCTGAGGGTTGTTCCAGACACACACTGATATGATCCTGCTTATGACTGATTGCGGTGACGGTCGTCGGCGCTATAAACTCCACATCTGCCTGTGAAAGCAGCTGATGATGCAAGACTTCACCCAGCAAACGATTCTGTATGATATAGCCGAGCGCCTCCACACCTTCATCGTGACTGCGCAAACGTGTCGCACCGAAATGGCCACGTTCGGAGACATGTATCGTTCGAATTGGGATGGCATGCCGCGCCAGCGAAGTCCACAGGCCAATACCTTCCAGTATGCGACGCGAGCCATACGCCAATGCCACACTACGATCATCATAACTGGCCGAGCGCACATTACCATCAAACAAATGGGAATCAATAATTCCAGCGGCATACCCGCTACCGGACAGCGCGCACGCCAGACTCGCCCCCACCATGCCGCCTCCGGCAATCAAAATGTCATAGATATCTTGCATATGGCTTTGCAACGATCAGGCTATGAGGTTAATGGCAGCCTGATGCCATCAGAGACTCGATATCATTGGGGTGTTTCACCAATGCACCGGTCAAAACCTGATTGCCTGATGACGTCACCAGCACATCATCCTCAATTCGTATGCCGATATTCCACCATTTCTTGGCGATGCCTTTAGACTCCTTCGCGATATAGAGGCCAGGCTCAACAGTCAGCGTCATTCCGGGTTCCAGCAATCGCCATTTACCATCAATCTGATAGTCACCCACGTCATGCACATCCATTCCCAGCCAGTGCCCTGTTCGGTGCATATAGAAACGCCGGTATTTGTTATCCTTGATTAGCTGTACCGGTTTGCCCTTGAGCAGACCAAGGTGTATCAGTCCGCGAGTTAATACTTTCACGGCAGCTTCGTGGGCATCATTCCAGTGATTGCCCGGTTTGACCTTATCGATTGCGGCCAATTGCGCTTCGAGAACCAACTCATAGAGCTCGCGTTGCGCCGGACTAAACGCGCCATTGACGGGAAAGGTCCGTGTAATATCGCTTGCATAACCCTCATTTTCTGCACCTGCATCTATTAACAGCAGCTCACCATCATTCAGTATCGAAGAATTCTCGGTGTAGTGAAGTATGCAACCGTTTTCTCCGCCCCCGACAATACTAGGATAGGCCGGAACCATATTGGCGCGGCGAAACTCATGTAGCAACTCAGCCTCTATCTCATACTCGTACATACCCGGCCGGCAGGTCTTCATTGCGCGTTGGTGCGCCGACACCGCAACCCTGGCAGCCTTTTTCATGGCGCTCTGTTCATCACGGGACTTATACAGACGCATATCATGGAGCAGATATTCCAGCGATACGAATTCCTGGGGGGGCTGACTGCCCGAACGGGCCTGGCCGCGAATTTGATTCACCCAACCAAGCAAACGTTGATCAAATTCGGCGTTTCGCCCCATGGTATAAAACACGCGCTCGCGATGTTCCAGCAATCCAGGCAGGATTTCATCTATATCCGATATTGGAAATGCATCATCGGCGCCAAACTTCTCAATTGCACCTTCCTGCCCGGACCGCCTCCCATGCCAGATCTCCATTTGCATATCGCGTTCACGACAGAACATGATGAACTGGCCCTGACTACGACCGGGAATTAAAACAATAAGTGCATCGGGTTCGGAATAGCCGGTTAAATACAGGAAGTCGCTATCCTGGCGAAATTCATACTCGACGTCCCGGTTTCTTATCTGCATCCGCGCTGAAGGTAATATCGCAATCGCCCCTTCACCCACCATACGCATCAGCTGTCGGCGGCGACGGGCAAATTCATTCGGTTTCATAGTCTGCCATCCATAACGAAAATACTCATACTGATAACTATTTATTAGGACAGTTTTTATTGAGACAGTCGAGATGATTGTCTCACCGGCTGCAACTCTTCATTGATAAGCAATACACCCACCTTCAGATATTCAAGCACCTCAAGATACGCCATCTCATCTTCCTGATCTGCATTATTGTTATGCTCAGCCTGCGAAATCCGGGCAAAATCACTTATCAACTCGGCGCTATCTGGTGGAATTGCTTGTCTCTTGCCGATACCAGCCAACGACAAGCCAAGCAGAAATCCCTGGCTCCATAATGACAGCGCATTCACACGCACACTAAGTGGCGAGGAATCATCCGGCATCAACAACTCGAAACCTAGATTGGTATCCTGTAACTGGCAACGCGCCATCTCATAGATGTTCTGAAGCAGTTCGTTCTGATAGCTATCCAGATCAGCAGGCGCAGTATCGTCAATTACAAGCTCTTTAACCCAGCTCAGCATCGGTGTGGATACATTCACGACCAGCATGCCACACAATAATGCGTGACCTCCAGAAGCATCATAAGTTGAATTGATACGATCCAGCGACGCGCAAACATCATGATAGGCGGGTAATTTCATGCGCATATCTTAACATTCCCACCTGCAAATCCCCACCATATGAACCGCTTATCAATCATGCTGAGCATCGACATTGCGTTTGATATAAATGGCGAGTATCTAGACAGTCACATATCAAATTTAGTGATAATACTGCCAATATGCCAGCAGGAGTTGACCCAATGCGGCCTCAAGCCTAGTATTAATAGTCATATAAATTTTTGAGCATTAAGAAGATGATAACGGAACAGGATATCTACCACTTCGAGAGCAGCATCGAACAACTCATCAAGACCTGTGAACGTCTGACCGAGGAAAACAGGCTACTGCGTTCGCAACAAACCGATAATACTCAGGAACGCGCCAGGCTACTCGACAAAAATCAGAATGTCAGAGGCAAGCTCGAAGAGATGATCAGTCGGCTCAAGAATATAGAACAAACTTCATGAGCGATAACAGCGTGCCTGTGACGATCAAGATCCTGGATAAGGAGTATACCATTGCCTGCCCGCCCGATGAGCAGGAAGAGCTCAGGCTTTCTGCCGGTCATTTACACAGCCGTATGAACGATATCAAAAAGAGCGGCAAAGTTGTTGGTGCAGACAGAATTGCAGTAATGGCTGCATTAAATCTGACACATGAATTTCTAACTGAGCAAAAACAACTGGATGGTTCAGACGAGAAGCTTTCCAATCGGCTCAAGTTACTTCAAGAGCATATAGACAATGCCTTGAGTAAATATCAGCAGATGGATTTATAACTAAAAATACGCCAATTATAATTATGGGCCTGTTAGCGTCTGGACACTGGCAAGCGGGACTCATAAGGCATACCATATGACATTGGGCGCCTCTGCGGTGCAGGTGAGCAACCAGGTATATCCCTTGAGCCTATTTATATGCCTCGGGGTCTAATTTGAGACAGTTGGTGTGCATGTCCGATTAATACCGGAAAGCCTGAAACTTCTCTTCAGATCCCACCTGAACCTCTGGTTCAAGGTCATCGGTTTGCCACGGTATCTGCGGAGCGCGCCCTTCTTATTTCCCCATGCAGGCATTGAATTAGAAATTTAAGTTGCATCTTCTGCGCAATCGGGAAGACAATTTTTCACTTGACGATAAAATCCCGCCACTCCTGATAAATCCTGCATCATATCGATCCCGCAGACGCATATGGACTAACAATCTGCTTACAACCACCGAACACGCAATACCTTCTCTTAGTATAGAACTTATGCCGCCCATAAATGAGGATTCGATCCTTCATTGGCAATGAGGAAGGCTGAGACGGATACAAGCAACCACCTCTATTTGTGCCTTGAGAGTCAAATGAAAGTCATAAATAGACTGTTTCATCAGTTAACAGGTGAATATATGATATTCCACTCCACCTGAACCTGGTTTTTAACATACTCACTAAAAGAGGCAACACCCACCTTAATCTCAGGAGAACGCAATGAAGTACTGGCTGATGAAATCCGAGCCTGGAGAGTTCAGTATTGATCATCTTAAACAGCAAAAATCAGAGCATTGGGATGGAGTGCGAAACTACCAGGCGCGAAACATGATGAGAGATGAGATGAAGAAAGGCGATCTCATTTTCATGTATCACTCTAACTGCGATGAGATAGGCATTGTCGGCCTGATGACCGTAGCAAGAGAAGCCTACCCGGACCACACAGCATTTGATCCGCACGACAAACACTACGATCCTAAAAGTGATCCAGACAATCCACGCTGGTTTATGGTTGATGTACGCTACAAACGGAAGCTCAAGCGAACTATTAGTCTTAACGAACTAAAAATGCATAGCGCGCTTGTAAACATGAGCCTTGTACGAAAAGGAAATCGACTCTCAGTGATGCCTGTCAGTGTAGAAGAATGGAATTTCATTTTAGGACTGGAATAAAATTAATCATTTTTTAATCACGAATGACAGCACAAATAAACTACAGATTATTTATTTGTCAGCGAAGATTTTTCTCAAAAAGAGTACTACAGAAATAAAAAAACATTCTTCATCATATAATTTGTTGCATGTTGTCGTTAAAATCGCTCCTTTCATATAAAACCATCTGAAATTACTGGAATTTTAATTCAACTAGTTTATACTCCGAGACGTGCACATATCGTCCAAGCATGGAGGGAGATTAATGGCCACCAAACGTAAAGCAAGCACCAAAAAGAAATCCACTGTTAAGCCCAAACAACTCAGCAAGAAAAAAGTCGTAACACGCAAGAAGGCAACGACTAAAAAGAAAGTCGCGCCAAAGCGTAAAACAGCAAAAAGCGCGGTTGCAAAAAAGGGAGTAGCGAAACGTAAAGCTGCTGCTCCAAAACGCAAAGTAGTTAAGAAAAAAGTTGTAAAACCCAAGACAGTAAAAAAGAAAGCCGTAGCGCCTAAAGCCAAGGCTGCTCCAAAGCGCAAAACCGTTAAGAAGAAAGTTGTAAAACCCAAGACAGTAAAAAAGAAAGCCGTAGCGCCTAAAGCCAAGGTTGCTCCAAAGCGCAAAACTGTTAAAAAGAAAGTTGTAAAACGCAAGACAGCGAAAAAATCATAGACTTTAAAACAACTTGTAAAAAGGGCTCAAGTGAGCCCTTTTTTATGCTCATCAGATCTCTATTTTATATGCAACCATATGTTTTAATTAATAATTATTGGACATGAAACTAAGTAACATCCGTTTTAAAAAAAACAGATATCCAGAATTATTTGCATATTCATTCAAACACAAAATAGTTGGTATGCTGGATTTTCAGTCTCTTCCCAATAACGATAACCCAGCTTATCAAAATACGTCTGAACACTCTCAATATCCTCATCAGGCACCTGCATTCCAACCAGTACCCTTCCGTAAGCAGCTCCGTGGTTACGATAATGAAACAAACTGATATTCCAGTTTTCACCAATCGTGTTCAGAAACTTTAACAATGCACCGGGACGTTCTGGAAATTCAAATCGGTAGACGACTTCTTTTTTGACACTGGTTGAGCGGCCTCCAACCATGTGCCGCATGTGCACCTTAGCAAGTTCATTATCTGTTAAATCGATTACCGAATAACCTTTGGCAGTCAGTTCCTCCAGCAATGAATTTTGCTTGGCATCTCGTTTCACGACTTCAACACCGACATACACTTGCGCCTGACTTGCATCGGAATAGCGATAATTGAATTCAGTAATGGAGCGCTTACCGATAGCGCGGCAAAATTTTCGAAAACTACCTGGTTTCTCAGGAATGGTTACCGAAAATACTGCTTCACGACACTCACCAATCTCTGCGCGTTCCGCAACATGCCGCAACCGGTCAAAATTAATATTTGCACCGCTATTGATGACAATCAGGGTACTGTCAGTAATTTTTTCTCTTCTGACATATTTTTTCAGGCCTGCAACCGCCAGGGCGCCTGCAGGTTCCAGCAATGCACGTGTATCATCAAATACGTCTTTAATAGCGGCGCATATCTCGTCGGTAGTTACCAGCAACACCTCATCCACATGTTTTTTCGCCACTCTGAATGTTTCTTTGCCTATCTGGCGCACCGCCACACCATCGGCAAATAAGCCGACCTGATCCAAGGTAATCCGGCGTCCTTTCTGTAACGCCATGTAAAGCGTAGGCGCATCTTCAGGTTCAACTCCTATGACCAATGTATCCGGACGCAAATGCTTGTAATAACAGGCAATGCCCGCTATCAGCCCGCCGCCGCCTACTGGCACGAATATAGCCTTAACCGGATCGGTGTACTGCTTGATGATCTCCATTGCAATAGTGCCCTGCCCGGCAATAATATCGGGGTCATCAAAGGGATGGATGAATGTCAGCCCGTGTTTTTCCGTCAAATCCAATGCATGCAGATAGGCTTCATCAAATGTATCACCATGCAGTATTGTCTTGGCGCCATAGCAGCGGACGGCATCGACTTTTATTCCTGGTGTGGTCTCAGGCATGACAATGATGCTTTTGATGGCGAGTTTCATGCCTGCCAGAGCGACACCCTGAGCATGATTGCCTGCAGAGGCGGCAATAATACCGTTTTTCTTTTCCGCCTCCGTCAGATTGACTATCTTGTTATAGGCCCCTCTCAGTTTAAAGGAGAAAACCGGCTGCTGATCTTCGCGTTTCATTAATACATGATTGTTCAGACGCCTGGATAATATGCTTGCATGATCGAGCGATGACTCAATCGCAACATCATAAACCCGCGCTGCCAGTATCTTGTCGATATATTTTTTTGTCATGAGCCTAGTCTGATATTTGGTTGCATAGTAACTGATAAGCCAGAATCAGGAAAACCTGATCTACAGGACGGGATTAACTGCTTTATTCTTGGCTTGCTTGAATGTATGGTTATTGTTTGTGCTTAAACCCACTTGGAGGTCTATTAATGACTAGCGAGGATAAGAAGAAAATGGCGGCTCTGGCAGCGCTGGATTATATTGAAATCGATGATGTCATTGGTATAGGAACGGGGTCCACCGCAAATTACTTCATTGATGCACTGGTTTCGGTAAAACATAAAATCGATGCTACCGTTGCAAGCTCAGAGGCAACGGCAAAACGGCTAAAGACCCACGGCATCCCAGTGCTGGACCTGAATACTGCAGGAGAATTACGGTTGTATGTCGATGGCGCTGACGAGGCAACAAAGCACTTGCAACTCATCAAGGGCGGGGGTGGCGCATTGACTCGAGAAAAGATTCTTGCTTCAGCAAGCCAGAAGTTTGTGTGTATTGCAGATGACTCCAAGCTGGTGGATGTGCTTGGTAAATTTCCCCTGCCTATTGAAGTTATTCCGATGGCAAGAAGTTACGTAGCAAGGCAAATTGTAAAGCGGAGCGGATTACCAGAGCTAAGGGAAGGCTTCAAAACGGATAACGGCAACCTGATTCTTGATGTATATAATCTGGAGATAATGCAGCCCTCTGCCCTTGAGGACGAGCTGAATAATATACCAGGGGTAGTGACAGTTGGTTTGTTTGCGCTTCGCCCAGCCGATATTCTGCTGTTAGGAACGGATCATGGAGTAGAAACAATGCAGTAGGTAATTATATTACACCCGCAAGAAACCCGTTTCTATTAAAGGATGTAGATTTACTAAGCGGCCAAGTCTATATAAAAAACCAGATGCATCAGCGTTCGTTCAGTAATTTCCTCACTGCTGCAGCCATACGTATAGACGCCTGTAATGGAGCTAGTAGTGGCGAGAATTACTCTACCTTTGAGCCACCCAATCGAGCAAATGGATAGATCTTGCGCAACCTGTCATATGCTTTGCTCG
>JBGTHR010000282.1:0-6700 GCA_041746095.1 Gammaproteobacteria bacterium
TTGCCGATCCTTTTGGTGAAATCACCATGCAAGTCACATCTCCATATAATGGCATCATCATCGGTAAAACCAATATCCCTGTAGTGCATGAAGGGGATGCCCTGTTTCATGTCGCCAGATTTGAGGATGTCGCGGAAGTGGCTCAACAGGTTGAATCATTCCAGCAGGAACATGATGGTCTCACCGAGACGATAGGCGACCCGCCGTTCGTCTAGACACTATTGTGTTTATAGCCGAAATAAATATTTAAGTTTGATGTACTGACCAGTTGCTCGTCAGTATGCAGCAGCCTGGATTTGGAACATTAATGCTTAGGAACTGCTAACGATGCTCTGATTTTTCCGAGTGTATCCCACACTATTACAGAACTGTAATCGGACAGCGGGAGCTTGATCAGCAAACATGGGTGAGTAATCACACTGGCAGTTATCAGGCCCTGCTCCGGATGATGCCACTCCAGCATAATATTTGCGGTATCGTCAGTCACAGCAATTACAGGATCTGCAAGACTCAGATGATAACCTGAGGAAGGTTGTTGTCCCATCGCAACCAGCAAAACGGCTTCAGTGTTGAAATCCACATGGGGCAACACGGGTAGATCGTCACTTATTATATGTATATTGATGTCACGAAGTACATCGGCAAGGACTTTCTGGCTATCTATCCATACCGCCGTTTCATGATTTTTTCCAGTATTACACTGGTCTCGGGAAAATAGTGTGGATGCCATCAGATCAGGCGCCGGCCGAGTAGCTTGATCGTTCGCACCACAGCCCGACACAACAACAAGCAACAACACGTATATCAGAATTCCTGGCATATCACTGCGCCGGGACGAGCCTTGGATAGCCCTCCAATGGTCGCTCATTAAACTCCCTGGACGATGAGATCGCATCAAACCGGATGTCATAACTAGAGACAAAATCCAGGTTTGTAATATTCGAATCGGTGACTTGAATGATCTGCAACTGATCCACTGTGGGGAAACCTCCACATGATTCACCCGCATCACACATCAGGAAATCGTTATCCCGATCGCTGCCAGCAACGATTATGTAATTACCTGGATCCAGATCGGTAAAACTATAATAGTACTGGCCATTATTATTGGCAGCTGCAAATTGCGCCACGACTGCGTTTGTCTCGACATCCACCAACAGTATAAATTGAAAACCTGTATCCCCCTGGCCGTCAATTGAACCCACCTGCATGGAGACTGGCACGGCGACAGTAGCGCCAAGGTTACTGGTGAAGACAATTTCGGCGGAATAAGAACCATCCTCAAGCCCGTTTCGATCGATTACCACCGCGTAAGTACACAAGCCATTGGGACATGGGACCTCAGGCGTGATGCTAAGCCAGGGCTGATCCACACTCACATCAGTCACGGATAATTGCCCGTCACCAGCATTAGCCGCTTCTAACGGCAGTGAGACTTGATCATGACTAAAGTCCAGTTCACTGGGATTGACGGATAGGATTGCTGGCAAAGGACCACCGCTAGCCAGACGATTGGCCTCCCGAACAGCAGCCAGCGCATCAATAAGACCATACCCAAACTGACTATCCCGATTGGCTGGCCCATTACCCGCCAGGTCATCGGTAATTCTCCCCGCACGAAGGACCATATCGAGTTGCGCTGGTGTAAGCGTCGGATCAACTGCCTTCATCAACGCCACTACACCCGCCACATGCGGAGAGGCCATCGAAGTGCCCTGGTAAAACCCGAATGCAGGTCGCCGGGTACCGGTGGAATCATCCGCCAGTGTGCTCAATACCCCATCAAAGGGACCCGTCTGCTGATTTCCACCAGGTGCGGCAACATCGATATTGGGTCCAAAGTTCGAATACGGCGCAAGCCGCGAGTTTCTGTCAACGGCGCTTACCGCAATCACATTCGCGCAGTCACCCGGTGAATCCGGGGCATTGGAACTACTGTTTCCAGCCGCAGCAATAACAATCACATTGACGCTGCGAACCTGATTAAACGTGGCTTGCAGAGAGGCCGGGCAGGAACCCGGACCACCCAGGCTGAGGTTGATAATATCCGCGGCCTGGGCAGGGATAATTCCGGAGTCATTGTTCAGACCAGCGGCATAGCGGATACCCTGAATGACATCCATTAAAGTGCCACTGCCATTCAGCCCAAGCACGCGCACCGGCATGACTCGCGTATTCCAGCCGCTGCCAGCCACGCCACTGGCATTATTACTCACGGCGCCAGCGGTACCCGCCACATGTGTGCCATGAAACGAACTACTGCCTGGTGTATTGGCATCACCCGGATCATCGGGATTGGGATCGATTCCGTTACCGTCACGCGCACTAGCCATATCGGATATAAAATCATAGCCCGTATCGGTGAGATCCGCCGAAAGATCCGGATGAGCCAAAAAAACACCCGTATCCACAACAGCGACAATTACATTACTGTCTCCAGTAGTAATATTCCATGCCTCCGGCAGATTGATTAGCGGGTAATGCCACTGCCGAATAAAACTTGGATCATTCGGCGTGGTCGTTGTACTGAATATGTAATTCATATCCGCATATTCGACATCACTGCGGGCATTTAGCGCCATTACTGCACGAATGGTTGCGTATTTATCCCGATACGTATGTGACTTCCCGCGGGCAGTCGATGATATGATCTGATCATATTCAAGATTAAGTGATTTGAAGACAGCCTCAGGATGATTGTGCATCGATAACAGCATCTCACGATCGGCTGCTCCGGCCATTACTTCAAAACCCATCGAATTTGCCAGACTGCGCCGATCGATGGCTTTAGCATTCCTGCTCGAATGCGATAAAAATTTGACAATCATCTCGCCGGGAATAAATGTATCTTCCATGCGTAGGACACGGTTGCTGCTAACCGTTGCTGTTTGACCAATTGTGAGTATGTAGTTAGATTCACCGCTATCGGCCACCACCACCACGTCATACTGGCCATCGGCCGTATTGACAGTGAGAGTCTCGGTCGCCGCATCAATGGCAGTGGCAGCAACTAATACTGGATTCGCCGGATCCGTGCTGTCAAACAGCATAAGATTAAGATTGGGTAGACTGGCGGCACCGAAATCGCTGGTAGTGAGACTGATCGGTTGCCCTTGTAATAACGCAACCCGGTAGCGGTCGGCAGCATCTGCCTGGGTTGCGAAGTTATCACCCCTGGCGACATTGCCGGTAGAGAGTCGCGTTACATAGCCAGCCAGAACCACCGGGTTAAATAAGGCCTGGGCAACCACAGGATCCAGAGGATCATTATTACGGACTAAAGCTGAACGAGAGTCGTTAACGTCACTATCGACCTGGCTGCCGGAAGTTGCCGTAATCGTGCCACCAAGCGCAAATGTGGAAGGGGTGTTTGATGGAGGAGGTGTTACCGGGGGAGTTTCTGACGAGTCGCCACCACCGCCGCCGCCACATGCATACAGTAGAGAGATTACTGAAATGAGCATCACGCAATTGAATACTGATCTGATCTGATCCACGATAAACCTATCCCTGTTTATAACTGTTTACCATAAGACCCAGTAGGAACATAACTGATATATTTTCTGTGAAGTAGTGCATATATATGTTTTAACTATGAAAAGTAAAAACCTCGTAATGAACAACCCCGCCGCAAGCAGTGGGGTATCAATTCGATAGAAATTTTTGTTTCGTCCCAAGGGGTGGGGAATGACACCCTCAGCGATTAAAGCATTTACTCAATACTGCATCTCATGTGTTTGATTATCGCATCTCCAAACCCAGAAGTCGTCACTAATGTTGCACCGGGCATCAGTTGCTCAAGATTCTCTTCCACTGCCTTGGCGCTATCAACGTGCGTACCTCTGGCGGCGATTCCGGCGCGGGCTCGGGCCAGATCATAGGTCACGGTCTTCTCAGCTATGGCCCCCGCCACTCCTTGAATAATCAGGTCAGCAGCCTCATTCCAGCCGAGGTATCGAAGCATCATTTCCGAGGAGAGTATTATCGAGCCTGGGTTGACTCGATTCTTACCGGCATACTTGGGAGCAGTCCCATGGGTCGCCTCAAATACAGCAATGGAATCCGCGATATTGGCGCCCGGTGCAATCCCTATTCCACCAACCTGCGCGGCGAGCGCATCTGAAATATAATCACCATTCAGGTTCAATGTTGCAATCACATCATACTCATCCGGCTTGAGTAGAATTTGTTGAAGAAAATTATCAGCAATAATGTCTTTTACTATGATTTCATTTCCAGTTTTAGGATTTTTAATTCTGCACCATGGCCCTTCGCCAATCACCTCAGCAGCAAACTCGTTACGCGCCAGTTCATAACCCCAGTTGCGAAATGCACCCTCGGTGTATTTCATGATGTTGCCCTTGTGCACCAGAGACACCGATGAACGGTCATTATCGATGGCGTACTGCAAGGCCTTGCGGATCAACCGTTGTGAACCCTCACGAGAAACTGGCTTGATGCCAATGCCTGAGGTGCCTGGGAAACGTATCTCTGTTACCCGCATGTCTTCGCGTAGAAATTTGATGACCTTCTTCACATCTTCCGATTCGGCAGGCCATTCAATTCCAGCGTAGATATCTTCGGTATTTTCCCTGAAGACCACCATATCAGTAGTATCAGAAATCTTCATGGGTGAAGGCACACCGGCAAAATAACGTATCGGACGCACACAGGCATACAGATCCATCTCCTGACGAATGGCAACATTCAGCGACCGCATGCCCTCGCCTACCGGCGTCGTCAACGGGCCTTTAATAGAGACCACGAATTTCTTCATGGCATCCAGCGTCTCCTCTGGCAGCCATTCCTTACCGCCATATAACTTGACCGCTTTCTCGCCTGCATAAATCTCCATCCATGAGATGGCCCGTTTTCCGGAATACGCAAGTTTTACCGCCTCATTGACTACACGGCGCATGACTGGTGTGACATCTATACCTATGCCATCACCTTCGATAAAGGGAATAATAGGATTGTCGGGAACATTCAGTGAATGATCCGTATTAATCTTAATACGCTCGCCATCGGCAGGCCGCTGAATGTGTTCGTACGGTTCATATGTCATGTGAGCTTGTCCTAGCATAATGCTGATTTAATTAAGCTTTGAATAAATGCCAAATTGTTTATATAAGTCTTTAGCAGCTAATCAATAGCATAATCCAAGCGAAGAAGAATTGCAGAATACCGGCAATAAAAAACCCGATGCACCTGATTTGGCGTACCGGGTAGAATCGTACAAACCCGCTTTAGCAGGTCGAATAACCTTTTATGCTAATCAGCCATGGGCAGACTTGTCATCAAACTGCGCTTCCTCTGTGGAGCCGGTTAATGCAGTCACGGACGACATTCCACCCTGAATGACCGTGGTGACGTCATCGAAGTAGCCGGCGCCGACTTCCTGCTGGTGCGATACGAAGGTATAACCCTTATCGCGCGCCTCAAATTCCGGCTGTTGCACCATCTCGGTATAGTGCTTCATGCCTTCGCCGCGGGCGTAGGCATGCGCAAACTGGAAAGTGTTGTACCAGTTGATGTGAATGCCAGCCAGGGTGATGAACTGGTACTTGTAGCCGAGCGCCGAAAGGTCTTCCTGAAACGAGGCGATCTGCTTGTCGTTGAGATTCTTCTTCCAATTGAAGGAAGGCGAGCAGTTGTACGACAGCAGCTTACCCGGGCAGGCCTGGAGCACGGCCTGCGCAAATTCGCGCGCATAGCCGATATCCGGCACGCCGGTTTCACACCAGACCAGATCGGCGTACGGAGCGTAGGCAACGCCACGTGAAATCGCCTGCTCTAGACCGTTCTTGACGCGATAGAAACCTTCCGAGGTACGCTCGCCAGTGACAAAAGGCTTGTCGTTGGGGTCGTGGTCGGAGGTCAGCAGGTTGGCGGCTTCGGCGTCAGTACGGGCCAGCACGATGGTCGGCACACCCATGACGTCCGCAGCAAAACGTGCGGCAACGAGTTTTTCGCAGGCTTCCTGCGTCGGCACCAGCACCTTGCCACCCATGTGACCGCACTTCTTGACGGCGGCCAGCTGATCTTCGAAGTGAACGCCAGCTGCGCCATTCTCGATCATGTTCTTCATGAGCTCAAAAGCGTTGAGGACGCCACCGAAACCAGCTTCGGCGTCAGCGACGATTGGCAGGAAGTAGTCGACAAATTCCTTGTCGTCCGGGTTGACGCCCTTGGCCCACTGAATTTCGTCAGCGCGCTTGAAGGTATTGTTGATACGACGAACCATCGTCGGCACCGAGTTGTATGCGTACAACGACTGGTCCGGGTACATGGTCTCGGACGTGTTGCCATCAGCAGCAACCTGCCAACCGGACAGATAGACGGCCTCAAGACCGGCCTTGGCCTGCTGCATCGCCTGACCGGCCGTGATGGCGCCAAACGCATTGACGTAGCCCTTTTTGGCGTCGCCATTGACCAGCTTCCACAGCTTCTCCGCACCTTTACGGGCATAGGTGTGTTCGGGCTGAACTGAGCCACGCAGACGGACTACATCCTCGGCGCTGTATGTTCTTTTGACACTCTTCCAGCGCGGACTCTCGGCCCACTCCTTTTCTAGTTGTTTGATAGCTTCTTGTCTACTCACAATATATCTCCTGAACATCGAATATTCGACTGAAATACTACGATCAATGCTTAAAAAACACATACGCCTTTTTGAGGCCGCTTCTGCATTGCAGTTATC
>JBGTHR010000283.1:0-2413 GCA_041746095.1 Gammaproteobacteria bacterium
GCCACTCAGGCAGGGTTTGATGTTGGCACTCGCACCTCGGTGGATGTGTTACTGGCTCTGCAGGAGATTTTCCGCACCAAAGTCCAATATGCACGTGCGCGGTATGATTATCTGCTGGATACGTTACGACTGAAACAGGCATCAGGTATTCTGGGTATCGATGATGTCATTCAGGTGAATCGCTCCCTGCAATAACAACGCCTGCAACAGACGCTATATTTGATATATGCGTGACAGGCAGGACAATCCTCTTCGCAGCTATCGCTGGTTTCTGTGGCTGCTCAGCCCGGTACTATTCATCTATACGCTTTACCGTGGATTGCGTGATGGTGGCTGGCGTTATTTTAGGCAGCGCTTCGGAATAGTCGCAGCCCGTATTGACCGGCCCGTCTGGTTTCACTGCGCTTCGGTAGGTGAAGTCAATACCATCGCCCCGCTCATCAATAGGCTGATCCTGCACAAACCGGATTTACCCATTGTAATCAGCACCACCACACCCACCGGTGCGCAAGTTGCCAGAACACAATTTGCAGGAAAGATCGATCACATTTACCTGCCCATGGACTGGCAGATGACAGTCATGCGATTTTTATCCGCTACAGCTCCGCGCTGCGCCCTGTTTGTGGAAACCGAGCTATGGCCAAACCTGTACTCGTCGTGCGCGCAGTTAGGCATCCCCAGAGTTATTGTAAACGGACGTTTGACTGACAAAACCCTGAAAGCCAGCAAAGGAATATTACGCGCATACGCCCATATACTGGGTAATATAACTGCAATACTCGCCAGATCGAATGCAGACCAGCAGCGCTTTATCGAATTGGGCGCACCCGTGAATCGTATCAGTATGATCGGAAATCTGAAGTTTGCCGTCCCAACTTCGAGTAATACGCCTGCGAAAGACCTGATTGGACGACCTTACTGGCTGGCCGCATCGACGCATCATGATGAAGAACTGCAAATCGCACGAGTCTGGCGTCAATTGCATAACCAGGACTATCTACTGGTGATTGCACCCCGACACTCTGAACGCCGCAACCGCATCCTCAGGCAACTCGCACGACTGGGAGCGAATGTTTCGTTACGCAGCCGGAATGACCCCATAAATGAGCACACTCATATCTATCTCGCCGACACAATGGGCGAACTGCATGACCTGATAACATATGCTGTCCTGGTCGTAGTAGGCGGGTCTTTTATTCCACGTGGTGGCCACAACGTGCTGGAGCCCGCCCACCTCGGCAAGAGTATTATTACCGGGCCACACATGGAAAATTTTCACGAAGAGGCACAAAAGCTGATAGAAGCACGGGCGCTAGTGATGGTCAATAGTAATGCCCAGCTTGGTGAGGCGCTTGCCAGGCTGCTGGGTAACCCGTCATTGCGTGAAGAGATAGGCCGGCGTGCGAAGGCATGCGTGGCGGACTATACGGATATTACCGAAAACTACCTAGACGCCCTGATCAATTCCGGAGTTATTGCTGACTGAGACCTCATGTGACCGGTAACCCTGTACCAGCAGATCAAAGTGACGATCCGAATTCGAGCGTGATAACGACAGCTTCCGCAATGATCGTTTTAACCTGGCCAGATTTTGCATTTGCCACTTTTCATTAGGCGGGCGCAACTCACCCTTGTCGAAATCAATGAGGCTGACATCCCCCTCCGGACTAACGAGGATATTATTTGCGTTCAGGTCCGCGTGATAGAATCCCGCCAAATGAAATTTGCGAATGACACGACCAATCTTTATCCACACGGCATCCGTCAGTTCAGGGTCGGATATCCTGCTGGCCACGGACTTTGCATTCGGACAACAATGCGTGATCAAATCAGCCCGATACCACATACCGTGTCTGATCACTCTGGCCGCATACGGCTTAGGCGCAGGAAGATCATGCTGTTGCGCCTGCATCAGCAGAAACCACTCCCGCCATGCTCGGCTCCGCCGCAGACCGGTCCAGAGATACCGGTCCGTTAACAGATGAGCGATGCGTCCGCCACGCCAGTAATGCCTCAGGACATATTGATGTGTACCATCAGAGAATATCGTCACTATGCCACGGCCCCGAACACGGTGAGTGATCATATTACAGCGTTCAAGATGGTCGGCATCAAACAAGTTGAAATCCATACTCACGGTTTCATCCGCATCGTATAGTATGCACTGGTTTTTTATGAGAACTTCGTAGGGTTTCATTGCATTCGTGTGTTTAGTGCTCGACAAACCACCGCAATCTATCTGCCTTCTGCGCCTTTCGGCCATTGGTGATGTCACTCATATGCTGCCAATCATACACACATTGAGGTGTTTCTGGCCGACCACTAAAATAACCTGGATAATTGGTACTACAGAGGCCAAACTGATGCAGGGTCTGCACGATGTGGATTTCATTCCTGTCAACAAAAAGCCAGG
>JBGTHR010000284.1:0-18051 GCA_041746095.1 Gammaproteobacteria bacterium
TGTCGCGGGCGTAAAACCATCCTCCAGCGCGGCCGAATATACAAACGGCTTGAAGCTGGATCCGGGTTGACGTCTGGCCTGCATCACGCGGTTAAACTTACTGCGATCAAAATCAAATCCGCCCACCAGTGCGGCTACCGCACCGTCATTTGCCCTTAACGATACCAATGCGCCCTCGACTTCAGGCAACTGACTGAGATGCCAGACGTCTTCTCCGGCTTTGCGAATTCGCACTATGTCGCCAACTTTGAGGATATCAGCGGCAGATTTCGGCGCGGCGCCCAGGCTGTTCTCATTGATATAGCTGCGTGCCCATTTCATACCGTCCCAATTAATGATGATTTGTTCATCACTGCGGGTTAAAACTGCAACTTCTTGCGCATCGACCCGCATGACCACTGCGGCCTGCAGACCGCCGGAGTCCCTAAAGTCAGCTAACTTATCCTTTATCAACACCTTGTCCGTAAGCGCTGAAGATTCAACTCGGCCTTCTGGACCACGATAGCCATGACGAACGTCGTATTCGAGCAGGGCCTGATTAAGCGCCTGATCGGCAAACGCCTGCAAGTCTGATTGCAGGGTGGTATGCACAATGAACCCGTTGGTATACGCATTGCTACCATAACGGGAAAATAACTCGGCGCGCACCATCTCACCCACATAAGGGGCGTCAACTTCCACTAGAGGCACATGCAGTGAGGCCACCACAGGTGCATTAATGCCGCTCATGTAGGCATCTCTGTCAATGTAACCAAGCGCGAACATTCGGCTCAGCACATAATTACGCCGTTGTTTCGCTGCCTCAGGATTGATAATCGGATTATCACTTGATGGCGCCTTAGGCAGTCCGGCGATCATTGCCGCCTGCTCCAGGCTGAGTGCTTCGACATCCAGGCCGTAATAGACTTCAGCTGCAGCCCCTATGCCGTACGCCCGGTTGCCAAAATAGATCTTGTTGAGATACAGCTCAAGGATTTCCTCTTTCGTTAGGGCATGCTCCATGCTCAACGCCAGAAATATTTCCTTAAACTTGCGTATATAGGTGCGTTCACGGGTCAGAAAGAAGTTTCGTGCGAGCTGCATGGTGATCGTGCTCCCACCCTGGCCTTTTTCACCCGTTTTCGCCAAATGGTAGGCAGCACGCATGAGACCCTGGTAATCCACACCTGGGTGGTGGAAATAACGATCATCTTCCGCCGCCAGGAACGCATTTAGCACTACTGGTGGAATACTGTCGTAGTCTAGTGATTTACGCCGCATCTCTCCGTAGACAGCGATCAGCTTGTGATCACTGGAATACACCCTCAACGGGGTCTGCAAGTGCGCCTGTCTAAGAGTCGCAACATCGGGCAGTCCGGGCGCCAAATATATATAAGACGCCAACGCCAGGACAACCGCAACGACGGACATCCCGAAAAATCCGATGAAGCCTATACGCAACAGCTTTAAAAACAAGGGCATATCTACTTAAAATGGAACACAGGAAAAGGTAGTAAGAATACTGCTAAATATAACATCGCAAATTGACAGCTACAGCAAGTATTTTAGGGAAGGCGCCAATGCATCCATCAGACTCAGTGTTATTCACGAACTCAGCAAACTGGGAAAGACTGTTTGATGCCTTTTTTCAGCATTTTGTGACCACTCAAAAATTTGCCGAATCGAGGTGCGTTCAGCGCACCGCAGAATGCCCCATCCGAAGCATGAATTCTAGTTAACACTAGCAATTATAATACCTTGCAGATAAGATCATTAGCATAATAATAGAAGTGTCCTATAACTCACGGGTGATGATTGACTAATGTTCTCATTTAGGCGCAATAAATCGCCGATCATCGGCATTGATATAAGTTCGAGCTCGGTCAAGGTACTCGAATTTGCACAGGCCAGTGGTGGTTTCCGTGTAGAGCACTATGCCGTAGAGCCTCTTCCGCAGAATGCAGTAACAGAGAAGGCCATCTCCGATGCAGACGCCGTAGGTGAAACCATTAAAAAGGCCGTAAAGAAGTCCGGTTCCCGAGCAAAACACTGCGCAATGGCGGTTGCCGGTTCCGCGGTAATCACCAAAGTGATCACCATGCCCGCCGCACTTAGTGATGAGGATTTAGAGGCGCAAATACAACTTGAGGCCGATCAATACATACCTTATGCCCTTGAGGAAGTGAATCTGGATTTTGACGTACAGGGCCAAACTGAGGGTAACCCGGATACTATCAACGTCCTGTTAACGGCCTCGCGTAGTGAAAACGTGGCCATACGCGTTAATGCTGCGGAATTAGCTGGCCTGACACCCAAGGTTATTGATGTTGAGGCCTATGCCATTGAAAACGTGTTCCCGCTACTGTCTGATCAGATCCCGAATGAGGGCAAAGGCAAATCAGTCGCCGTTTTCGATGTTGGCGCCACGATGACCAGCCTGCATGTCATGCGTAACAGCAAAATGGTTTACACGAGAGAACAGCCTTTCGGTGGGCGGCAGCTTACCGAAGAAATCATGAGTATGTATGGGCTGACTCTGGAGGAGGCCGGCCGGCAGAAAAGAGCCGGCGAATTGCCTGACAACTACAAATCTGATCTGTTGGACCCATTCAGGGAAACCATGGCCCAGCAGGTTAATCGATTTCTGCAATTTTACTACTCCGCCAGCCAGCAATCCAAGGTGGATCATATCGTGCTGGCAGGTGGATGTTCGGCGATACCAGGCATTGAGCACCTGATACAGTCACAGCTCAATATAAACACCTCTATTGCCAACCCCTTCAGTCAGCTCGCTCTGGGGTCCAAAGTCAATGTCAAGGCGCTGAGCGAGGATGCTCCAAGCATGATGATCGCATGTGGTCTGGCCCTAAGGAACTTCGACTAATGGCTAGAATCAATCTCCTTCCCTGGCGCGAACAAAAACGCAAGGAAGATCAGCGAAAATACCTCTCACTGCTGGGTTTTTGTGCCGTAGTCACCGCCATTCTTGTGTTACTTACACACATCCATTTCAATGGCGAGATTACCTTCCAGATGGCGCGTAACAAATTCCTGGAAAACGAAATCAAGATCCTCGATAGCAAGATCCAGGAGATTCAGAAGCTGGAGGCGACCCGCAAGGCCTTGCTTGAACGCATGGAGGTCATTCAGAATCTCCAGGCTACACGCCCGGGTATTGTTCATCTGTTTGATCAGCTGGTCGAAACCCTGCCAGACGGCACGTACCTTAGCAGTCTTAAGCAGTCTGGTGACAAACTGATTATCAAGGGGAAGGCTGAATCCAACGCGCGGGTATCCGCCTACATGCGCAATATCGAAAACTCGGAGTGGCTGGCTGACCCTACGCTTGAAGTTATCCAGACTCAGGAATCCGGACCGATACGCACCAGCGAATTTGATCTCAATGCCAAGCAGATATATCCATCTGACGAAGTCAAAGACACATCACAGGAATAAACTCGAATGGATCTTCAACAGGAGCTAAGAAATCTCGATATCAAAAAGATCGCGCATGCTTCATGGCCCATACGAAGCGGGGCAATTCTTCTGGTTTGCGCTGCATTAGCCTATGCGGGATATCATTTCGATACAAAAAATCAGCTTACTGAACTAAAAAAAAATCAGGCCAGCGAGGCCACATTACGCATGACCTTTGAGGAAAAACAGGAAAAATCGGCAAATCTCGAACTATACAAAGAACAACTGGATGAAATGCGCCGCACCTTTGGAAACTTGCTGCGCCAGTTACCCAGCAAGACCGAAATTCCGGCACTGATCGTGGATATATCGCAAACAGGTCTGGCCAGCGGGCTGGAAATCGAATTATTCAAACCAGAAAGCGAACAAAAGCAGGATTTCTACGCAGAGAAGCCTATTCAGCTAAAAGTCCGAGGCGCATTTCACGAGTTCGGTATGTTTGCCAGCGAAATCGCCGCGCTACCGCGAATCGTCACTTTGCATGACATTATACTGGAACCCGGCAAGGATAATGGCTTGATGACCATGTCGGCCACGGCCAAGACCTACCGCTATCTGGATACTGAAGATGAAATCCAGGATGGGGAGGGTTAACTCAACGTGAACGACATTACCTATGATTTTAAATTGCCATTAGACAACACTCGGACAGCGGCACGCGTCCGGGATGAATTGTTTGCCGTACTGCGTATCTGCCTGTTCACTCTGCTGCTTATTCAGATTACGGGCTGCGCCAGGAGCATGAGCGACCTTCAAGCCTATGCCGCTGAAGTAAAGTCGCGTGAGGCGCCAGGCATAAAACCACTCCCGGAGATCCGGCCATATCGCCAGTTCACCTATATAGCCGAAAATCGGCGCAATCCATTTGATGCAAGTATCTTTGAGAGCAAATTGGCCGCAGAGGCTGCGAAGCAGACCTCTGACCCGACAATCCGACCAAATGCTAATCGCACGCCCGAGTTCCTGGAGAGTTTTCCACTGGATTCTCTGAAGATGGTGGGCACCTTGTCGCAGGATGGACAGCTTTGGGCGCTGATCAAGACTCCGGACAAAACTATTCAACGCGTCTCCAATGGCAACTACCTGGGTCAGAACAACGGCGTGATACATCAGATTTCCGATGCGGGCATTGATCTGGCCGAGATCATTCCTGATGGTTATGGCGGCTGGCGGGAACAAGAAAGCTATATTGCCTTGAGCGAATAGCTCAAGTTTTGAATTTGCACTCTCAAATTAGGGACGAATAAAAATGAGGATCATGAACAATCTGAGCGCACTTGAGCGTAGTGCAAGTGGATATCACACTTTTGTGGCCAGGGATTCACTATTGCAGCATAAAGACCCAATCGTGCGGACTCATAGCAACGCCAGATTCATGGGGAAATGGCTCGTCTGGCTGTTAATCCCACTCATTTTCAGCCTGCAATATGTCATGGCGGCCGGAAACGCGCTGGAGTCAGTCTCGTCGTCTGCCTTATCCAACGACAAGGTGCAAATTTCCCTGCAATTCACCGGCCCGGCGCCTGAACCCCTCGCCTTCACCATTGACAATCCGGCCCGTATTGCACTGGATTTTCAGGATACGGCCAACCATGTCAGCCCACGTCTGCAGCCAGTGGACCTGGGAATTATCCGTAGCGTCAATACCGCGGAATCCAACGGACGCACTCGTGTGGTCATGAATCTGGCCCGTCTGGCAGGCTATCAGACCGAGATTGTAAGCAATAAACTGCTGCTGACCATCGATGCCGGCGCCGACACAGGCAGTGCTTTCGCCCTCCCGGCTTCACGCGCAAGTAGCGCCGTAGCCAGATCAGAGAGTGCAAGCACTTTCAGCCAATCTTCGGGCAATAGCGTTACTACTGTAGATTTTCGCAGGGGTGAACAAGGTCAGGGACGTGTCCTGATCGGTCTGTCCAATCCTGAGATACCGGTAAATTTGATCGAACAGGGCGGGCGCATCGTTCTCGATATTATTGATGCCCGCCTGCCTGACGCACTGCGTGAACGCCTGAACGTGGTCGATTTCGCCACTCCGGTGCAGACCATAGAGGCGTACAGCGAGGGCGGGAATACTCGAATTGTGATCTCACCGAACACCGCGCTCAACTTTGAACACCTGGCCTATCAGTCAGATAATCTCTATGTTGTGGAAGTCAGCGAGATACCGGTAGAAGTGGCAGAACGCCGCAAGAAAGAGGTATTTGAAGGCGAAAAGCTGTCACTCAACTTCCAGGACATCGAAGTACGATCAGTATTGCAGCTGATTGCGGATTTCACAGGACTTAACATCGTGGTCAGCGATACGGTCGGCGGGAATCTGACATTACGCCTCAAGAATGTCCCTTGGGATCAGGCCCTGGATATCATTCTCAAGACCAAGGGACTGGATAAGCGTCAGACCGGCAATGTACTCCTTATCGCCCCCAGCGAGGAGATTGCGGCGCGGGAAAAACTGGAGCTTGAATCCAATCAGCAGGTGCAGGAACTTGCGCCATTAAGGTCAGAATTTATTCAGGTGAACTATGCCCGGGCTGCGGATCTGGCTGCGCTACTAAAGGCCAGTGAAAACTCCCTGCTGTCTGCGCGTGGCAATGTCGCCATTGATGAGCGCACCAACACTTTACTGGTCCAGGATACTGCAACCAAGCTGGACGAGGTGCGCAACCTTGTGGAACGTCTGGATATTCCGGTGAGACAGGTGTTGATTGAATCCCGCATTGTCATCGCCACTGATGACTTCAGCAAGGAATTGGGAGTCCGATTTGGTGTATCGAATTTTGACTCTATTGGACCTGGTGAAAGTGGCACAAGCGCTATTACCGGCAACCTTGACGGCGCCACCGATTTCATCAATGGTGATGACGTCCAGCTTGCGGACACATTAAACGTGAACCTGCCGGTGGTGAATCCCGCTGGCAGCATTGGACTGGCATTAGCGAAATTGCCGCTCGGACTGCTGCTGGAACTGGAATTATCTGCTGCACAGGCAGAAAGCCGTGCGGAAGTAATCTCAAATCCGCGCGTCATCACTTCGAATCAGGCCACCGCGCGTATTGAACAGGGAACTGAAATACCCTATCAATCCCAAACCTCAAGCGGTGCGACTGATATAGAGTTCAAAAAGGCCGTGCTTAGCCTGGAAGTCACTCCTCAGATTACTCCGGATGACCGGGTCGCCATGCAACTGAGCATCAATAGTGACAGCGTCGGACAGATTTTTGCGGGCGTACCCAGCATTGATACCCGCGAGGTAACTACACAGGTTCTGGTAGACAATGGCCAGACGGTCGTACTCGGTGGCGTGTACCAGGAAGATTCAACCGTGTCTAATAGCCGTGTTCCCTTCTTTTCGGACATACCACTGTTGGGCCGACTCTTCAGAACCGACCTGGTCGATAACGGACGATCCGAATTGCTGGTATTTATTACGCCAAGAATTATTAACGACAAACTCTCGCTTGCACGTTAGAGGACGCTGACAAAATCGGTCAGCAGACTGGGACGGGGCACGGATGTCCCTCAGTGAATCTTATCCTTCTCAACTCCACTGCAAGCCAAATGCCAAAAGCCCCTGACGCTGGATAACTGGAACTATACATACTCAAGGGTAGTATGGATTCAGTGTTATCATCAAATAAGGAATCACTACACCAGATATATTTTTGCAGCCAAAGAAAAGCATTTTTCTGATCGGGCCTATGGGGGCAGGAAAATCCACTATCGGCCGCCAGATTGCGGCACGTCTGAATGCCCCATTTTATGATAGCGACAAGGTGCTGGAGCAACGCACCGGTGTCGATGTCGCCACTGTCTTTGCTTATGAAGGTGAAGCTGGCTTCAGACTGAGGGAGCAGCGGATTATTGATGAACTAACCCTTAGAAAAGGTATAGTCCTGGCAACCGGTGGTGGCGCCATACTGGAACCTGGGAATCGTCAGCTACTTAAGTCACGCGGCCTGATCGTCTACTTGCATGTGTCGATTGAGACACAACTGGCCAGGACCTCGCATGACCGAACCCGACCCCTGCTGAACTCGGAAAACCGGCGGCAGACACTTGAAATATTGCGGCAGCAGCGCGAACCTCTGTACCAGGGTTTGGCAGACATTACCGTCGATACCGATATCAACAATATTCCTGCAGTAATCAAGTGCGTCCTTATGCACATCAAAAACGCTTGTCAGAGCGAGTTCGGCCAACAGGATCAGCAGTGATCATACCGGTTATTCGAACAGTTTCCGCAAATTCGCACATGCATTAACATAGGCGCATGAAAACACTTGAGGTAAAACTCGATTCACGCAGTTATCCGATCTATATCGGTCAGGGATTGCTGCAAAATGCTGAACTACTTAGTAAACATATCACTGGGTCTTCCGCTGTAGTCGTGAGCAATGAGACCGTTGCGCCAATTTATCATGACTCGATCAGACACTCATTAGGAAAATTCCGCCAGAGTCAAGTGATCTTGAAAGACGGCGAGCAGTATAAAACGCCTGCAAGCCTCGATTCTATATACACCCACCTGCTTGAATCCCGCTTCGACCGGGGCACTACGCTGTTGTCACTAGGAGGCGGTGTCATCGGTGACATCACGGGTTACGCCGCAGCCAGTTATCAACGTGGCATCCCGTTTATACAGATCCCTACCACTCTGCTCTCACAGGTGGATTCATCCGTGGGCGGCAAAACCGGAGTTAATCATCCGCTTGGCAAAAATATGATTGGCGCATTCTATCAACCAAAATGCGTCATCATCGACATTGACACATTGAATACCCTTCCCGACCGGGAACTCAGTGCAGGCATCTCCGAAGTAATCAAATACGGAATCATTCGAGACCCTGCGTTTTTTGGCTGGCTGGAAGACAACATGGATAAACTGCTCAGCCGGGATGCCGAAACACTGAGTTACGCGATTCTGCGCTCCTGCGAAAATAAGGCCGATGTAGTCGCCAGAGATGAACTTGAGGTCACTGGTCAACGCGCGCTGCTTAACCTTGGGCACACCTTCGGCCATGCGATTGAAACAGGGCTGGGCTATGGTAAATGGCTGCATGGCGAGGCGGTAAGTTGCGGCATGGTGATGGCCGCCAACCTGTCACATAAACTGGGTTGGCTTACCTCGAATGATGTCAAACGCATACGTAAGCTGCTGACACGTGCGCACCTTCCCGTTGACCCGCCCCGTGAGATCAATGAGCGACGCTTTATGGAATTGATGTCTGTCGACAAAAAGGTGTTGGATGGCCAGCTTCGACTGATCCTGCTCAGTGGCATCGGCAAGGCATTGATGACCTCGGATTTCGATCTTCAGGCGCTTCGCGACGTGCTGGCCATGCGCAACGCCGCCTGAAATGTCATCACTGGCGCCTTACGCAGCCTCGGAATCGACATCAATCGGCAGGCAGTACGCCGAAGCGGCGCCGACCTATCGCAGCCAATTTCAGCGTGATCGAGACCGCATCATTCACTGTTCCGCATTCCGGCGGCTGGAATACAAGACTCAGGTGTTCGTCAACCATGAAGGAGACCTGTTTCGCAATCGCCTGACGCACTCGCTGGAGGTTGCCCAGATTGCCCGCTCCATTGCCCGTTCACTTAAACTGGACGAGGACCTGACCGAGGCCATATCCCTGGCGCATGACCTGGGGCACACACCTTTTGGACATGCGGGTCAGGATGCCCTAAACGCCTGCATGTCAGAATTGGGGGGGTTTGAGCACAACCTACAGTCGTTGCGGCTGGTTGACACACTTGAACATAAATATGCGGACTTTCCCGGACTGAATCTCACTTTTGAGACTCGCGAAGGGATATTAAAGCATTGTTCGGTCAAGATAGCGCATACCCTTGGGTCATTAGGCGAGCGTTTTATTCACAAGCGCCAGCCAGGCCTGGAGGCGCAACTGACAAACCTGGCAGATGAAATCGCTTACAACAATCATGATGTCGATGACGGTCTGCGCGCGGGACTGATCAGTATCGATCAACTGAGGGAGATTCCACTGTTCAACGATCAGTATGAGGTCGTGCTTAAGCGATATCCGACACTGGAAGGCCGTACCGTTACTCATGAAGTCATTCGCCGCATGATCAATCATCTGGTCGTGGACCTGATTGATAATAGCCTTAAGAATATTGCTCACGCGAACCCTCAGTCGATCGATGATGTGAGGAAGCTTAGCGCGCCACTGATAGGCTTCAGCGATGATGTCAGACAAGCCAATCTGGAGCTGAAGCGATTTCTGCGCATAACCCTATACAGGCATTACCGCGTGTATCGCATGGGCGTCAAGGCCAAACGTATCGTCAAGGCATTATTCGATGCTTTCATTACAGATCCCTTTTTGATGCCCCCGGAATACTCAGCGCTCACCGGCAATCACGACTCGCAATCTGACGATATGACACGTGCACGAGTTGTAGCTGACTATATTGCCGGCATGACCGATCGATTTGCTATTGCTGAGTATCATCGCATATTCGATCCGGCTTACTAAAGCTCACCTCAAGCCTTTCATCAGGGTCTGGCTATTTTTGCAAACCCTGCACTTGATGCAGGAAGATTTTCAGTCAAGACATCGCGTTTGAGGCCACTATTACTCCTGGCCGATTGAACCACCTTGACAGCAGACCTATACTGTCAGTCAAGACTGTCATTAACGGCCAGCACAATCCTGCTGGCGGACATTTATTAACCAGGAACCGCTCCTAGATAAATCATGCTAAGCCCATATCCTCGTAGCCTGTACAACCCGTCTTTTGAAAAAGACAGTTGTGGTTTTGGCCTGATCGCGCACATGGACAACCAGCCCAGTCACTGGCTGGTCACCACAGCGATCCAGTCGCTGGCGCGCCTGACTCATCGCGGCGCGGTAGCCGCCGACAGAAAGACCGGTGATGGTTGCGGCCTGCTGTTGAAACTACCTGAACAATTTCTGCGCGCACAGGCCAGCCAACTTGGATTTACGCTGCAGGAGCGGTTTGGTGTAGGTATGTTGTTCCTGAATCAGGATGGCGCAGTGGCTGAGGTTTCGCGCAAGCACCTGGAAAGGACTATCGAGTCACAAGGCCTGCGGGTTGCAGGCTGGAGGACCGTCCCGACCGATACTGAGGCCTGCGGCGAAGATGCGCTCAAGACGCTGCCGGTAATCATGCAGGTGTTCGTCAATGCCCCGCAGGATCTGGATGAAGAGACCTTTGAACGCAGGCTGTTTATCGCCCGTAAGTTTGCAGAGATCGCACTGAAACAGACTGATGACCAGTTTTATGTCCCCAGTCTGTCCTGCCGGGTAATCTCCTATAAGGGATTGGTCATGCCCGACAACTTACCGGTGTTTTATCCGGATCTTAATGACGCAAGCCTGCAAACCTCCATCTGCGTATTTCACCAGCGTTTCTCCACCAACACGTGGCCAATGTGGCGGCTATCACAGCCATTCCGGTTCCTGGCGCATAATGGTGAGATCAATACCATTCGGGGCAACCGCAACTGGTCACAAGCCAGGGCATACAGCCTGAAAAGCGCAGGCCTGCCCGACCTTTCTGAATTGCTGCCGCTGGTCTCAATGGAAGGATCAGACTCCTGCAGTCTGGACAACATGCTCGAAGTCCTGTTGGCGGGCGGTATGGATATTTTCCGCGCCATGCGCCTGCTGGTGCCGCCTGCCTGGCAGAACACACACCAGATGGATGCGGATCTACACGCCTTTTATGAATACAGTTCCATGCACATGGAGCCCTGGGATGGTCCAGCAGGCATCGTCCTGACCGATGGGCGCTACGCGGCATGTGTCATGGATCGCAATGGACTCAGACCCGCCCGCTATGTCATCACCAAAGACCGGCATATCACCCTCGCCTCGGAGATCGGTGTCTACGACTACTCCCCGGAGGATGTCGTCAGCAAGGGCCGGCTCAAACCTGGGCAGATGATTGCTGCGGATACCTCAACGGGACGACTGCTGCTGCCGGAAGATATCGATAATGACCTGAAGTCCCGTCAACCCTACCGTAAATGGCTGCTTGAGCACTCTCGTGAGCTCCGCTCATCCCTGGAAGACAAGCCTCTCTGCAGCGAACCGTTGGATAGCCGAGCGCTGGCATGCCACGAAAAGATGTTTGGAGTCTCCTTCGAGGAGCGCGACCAGGTAATCCGGGTCCTTGCGGAGGCAGGTCAGGAGGCCATAGGCTCAATGGGTGACGATACACCCCTGCCGGTACTGTCCAGGCAAAATCGTTCTCTATACGATTATTTTCGTCAGCAGTTCGCGCAAGTGACCAATCCACCGATCGATCCGCTGCGCGAGAGCATCGTAATGTCTCTGCAGACCAATCTCGGCCGTGAACGCAACCTGTTCGACGAAACTCCGTTTCATGCGGCGCGCCTGCAGGTCGATTCACCGGTGCTGGCTGAAGGCAAATTCCAGCAACTGCTGAACCTGGATGACCCGGATTACACCCATACGGTCATCGACCTTAATTATTCAGAAGATACTGAGCTCAAAACGGCCATTGAAGATGTGTGTACTCGGGCGGTGCAGGCCGTGCATGATGGCAGTGTGATCATTGTCCTGTCCGACCGGGCCATTGCTCATGGCAAGCTTCCGGTACATGCCCTGTTGGCCAGCGGCGCCGTGCATTACCGTCTGATTCGCGAGGGACTGCGCTGTAGAACTAACATCGTAGTCGAATCTGGAACGGTGCGTGACCCGCATCACTTTGCCGTGTTACTGGGGTATGGCGTGACCGCCATTTATCCTTACTTGGCGTATGAATCGCTGAATGGAATGCTGCGCAGTGGCGAGATTGCCGATCAGGGCTCGCCTATTCTTGCCCGCAGCTACCGGCGAGGAATCAACAAAGGCCTGTTCAAAATCATCTCGAAGATGGGTATATCCACCATCGCCAGTTACCGCGGCGCGCAGTTGTTTGAGATTGTAGGTTTACACGATGAAATCGTGGATCTATGTTTCCCCAACTCGATCAGCCGTATTCAGGGCACACGTTTCGAGGATATTCAAAACGATCAGCGAAAACTGGCCAAGTTGGCCTGGAATCCGCGCAAATTGCCCACGCAAGGTGGACTTTTAAAATATATTCACAATGGTGAGTATCACGCCTACAACCCGGACGTCGTGCATACCCTGCATATTGCGGTTCGCTCAGGCAAGTATGAGGACTACAAACTGTTCGCCGACACCGTCAATAATCGGCCGGTTACGGTGCTCAGGGACCTGCTCAAATTGCGCGAAGATATAGAGCCAATTTCCATCGATGAAGTGGAACCCATCGAAGATATCACCCTGAGATTCGATTCGGCGGGAATGTCGTTGGGCGCCCTGTCGCCGGATGCACACGAAACACTTGCCGAAGCCATGAACCGCATGGGCGGACGTTCCAACTCAGGGGAGGGCGGCGAGCATCCTGCGCGCTACGGCACCCTGAAGAACTCCAAGATCAAACAGGTTGCCTCGGGCCGATTTGGTGTGACTCCGCATTATCTGGTCAATGCCGAAGTCCTGCAGATCAAGATTGCCCAGGGCGCCAAGCCCGGCGAAGGTGGCCAGCTGCCTGGAGACAAGGTCAACAAACTGATAGCCGAACTGCGTTATTCCAAGTCTGGAGTTGCGCTGATTTCTCCACCCCCGCACCATGATATCTACTCGATAGAGGATCTGGCGCAGTTGATATTTGACCTGAAACAGGTCAATCCCGATGCGCTGGTATCGGTCAAGCTTGTCGCAGAAGCCGGTGTCGGAACCATTGCTGCAGGAGTCGCCAAGGCCTACGCCGATCTGATCACGATTTCCGGTTATGACGGTGGCACTGGCGCCAGCCCGCTGACCAGCATCAAATACGCGGGCGGACCGTGGGAACTGGGTCTCAGCGAAACTCACACAACCCTGCGCGCCAATGACTTGCGCAGCAAGATTCGTTTGCAAACCGATGGTGGCCTGAAAACCGGGCTGGATGTCGTCAAGGCAGCCATCCTGGGCGCTGAGAGCTTTGGATTCGGCACAGGACCCATGGTCGCTATGGGTTGCAAATACCTGCGAATCTGCCATTTAAATAACTGCGCAACAGGGGTTGCCACTCAGGACAACATACTGCGGTTGCATCATTTCATCGGCAAGGTGGATATGGTGATGAACTATTTCTGCTTCGTCGCGCAGGAGACTCGTGAATTGATGGCGCGGCTGGGGGCGAGAAAATTAACAGACCTGATCGGTCGTACTGATCTGCTGGAAATACTCGCGGGTGAGACCTCCAAACAGCACAGCCTTGATCTCACTCCCATACTGTCCGATGGCAATGTCCCGTCTGACAAACCGCGCTACTGCACGGAACCGCGCAATGTCCCGTTTGACAAGGGTGAACTCGCCGAACAGATGGTGGTGGATATGCTCCCCGCTATTCAAGCTGCTTCAGGCGGTGAGTTCAGTTATCAGATTCAGAATATTCATCGTTCGCTGGGTGCGCGCATCTCTGGAGAAATTGCCAGGCTACATGGCAACTATGGAATGGGCAACACACCAATCACCGTCAGACTCAAGGGCACCGCAGGCCAAAGCTTTGGCGTCTGGAATGCCGGTGGACTGCATATGTATCTGGAAGGGGATGCGAATGACTATGTCGGCAAGGGCATGGCCGCCGGCAAGCTGGTGATTTATCCACCCAGGGCCAGCACGTTCTCCACGCAGGAGACCGTCATCATTGGCAACACCTGCCTATATGGAGCCACCGGCGGTAAATTATTCGCGGCAGGGCTTGCCGGTGAACGCTTTGGCGTCAGAAATTCAGGTGCGCTTGCAGTGGTTGAGGGTATTGGAGATCACGGCTGCGAATACATGACCGGTGGAGTGGTGGTGGTGCTTGGAGACACTGGAGTCAATTTCGGCGCGGGCATGACCGGCGGATTTGCCTTTGTGCTGGATCAGTATCATCACTTCATGGATCGCTATAACCATGAGCTGGTGGAGACATATCGTCTGGATCCCGAGTTTATGGAGGCGCACCGCAACTACCTGCAGGAATTGTTGCAGGAGTATGTGAGCGAAACAGGCAGCCAATGGGGCCAAACCATTCTGGATGACTTTTTCAGCTATCTGCATAAATTCTGGCTGGTCAAACCCAAAGCGGCTGAACTTGAATCCCTGATTCAGAACCTCAGACAGGCGGCCTAGTCAATCACTTTAACCTGGGCCGGAGCGACAAACCGGCCAGGTTTGATGCAACTTGAATCGACCTCGGCTTCCTGTTACTGGTCATGGAATCGTTCACGTCGATTGTGGCTATTGAATGACAATGACTCAGTCAAGGATGCAGGAATTGTATTGATCGAAATTTTGTTCAGTCTGCTCGATTATATATATTCAGATTAATATGGCTGGCCGCATCCCGCAAAATTTCATCGATGAATTACTGGGCCGTGTCGATATTGTCGAGGTGATCGACAACCATGTGCCTCTGAAAAAAAAAGGCCGTGAATATACCGCCTGCTGCCCGTTTCACACCGAGAAGACCCCCTCTTTCACCGTCAGCCAGGACAAACAGTTCTATCATTGTTTCGGCTGTGGGGTCCATGGCACCGCCCTGGGCTTCATTATGGACTATACGCACTCAGACTTCCTTGAGGCGATAGAAACCCTGGCGCGAATCGCCGGTATTGAGATTCCGAGTGAACCAGCAACTGTAAGACAGGACTACCAGGAGCTCTATGATGTACTTGCAAAAGCCTCAGACTTCTATTATCAGGCGCTGCGCAATAATACTGCCGCTATTGACTACTTAAAGCGGCGCGGACTGAGCGGAGGCGCCGCCAAGGCCTTTCAGATTGGCTTCGCCCCTGCAGGCTTTGACACATTGGTCAAGCATATCGGCGAAGAGCATATGCCAATCATGATTCAGGCCGGTTTGGTAGCGGAAAATGATCGTGGTAATCGTTACGACCGATTCCGTAATCGCATCATGTTCCCGATCCGCGACCGCCGCGGCCGAACCATTGCTTTCGGTGGCCGGGCACTGGAAGACATCTCACCCAAGTATCTGAATTCTCCCGATACCCCTTTATTTCACAAGGGCAGGGTTTTATACGGACTCTACGAGAGCCGTAAAGTCATGCAACGCCCCGCTTATCTATTGCTGGTAGAGGGTTATATGGATGTCGTCATGCTGGCCGAGCATGGCATCAATAATGCCGTAGCCGCCCTGGGTATGGCAACCAGTCAGCAACATCTTGAGCAAATGTACCGGCAGACTCGCGAAATTATCTTCTGCTTTGATGGCGACAAGGCAGGTCGGAACGCCGCCTGGCGAGCCTGCGAGACGCTGTTGCCCATTTACCAGGACGGTCTGGAAGCAAAGTTTATGTTTCTCGATGAAGGCGATGACCCGGATAGTCTGGTGCGCAGGCTGGGAGCAGAAGGATTTACGGAAAAACTTAAGGCAGCCCTGCCCTTATCCGAATACATTTTTGAGCATGAAGAGGAAGATATAAGTATGGCCTCGCTGGAGGGCCGGGCACGGCTTGCAGAAAAGATCAAACCCATATTGAATCGCTTGCCTCACGGCGTGTTTCGACAGCTTATGACCACCCAGCTTGAGAAGCGCCTGGGAGTTGCCGTCCAATCGAAACGGCTGTTGATCGGCGAAGCAAATCCAAGGTCGATCAACACTCAATTCAGCCCCAAAACGGGTAAGAGCAAGGCGGTGCGGACAGCCATCATGTTGCTGCTAAATCAACCGTCACTCGCACAGCGCATTCCGCATAAGATGGATACAGAGAGTCTCGAACTACCCGGATTTGAACTGCTCGTTAAGGTTGTTGAAACTATCGCAAATAGTCCCAATCTAACTTCTGCTGGGCTGGTTGAGCACTTCAGAGACACAGAGTATTACCATCATTTACTCAAATTGCTGCAGTGGACGCCGCCTGCGGGCTTTCAAACTGAACATGAATTTGATGACTCCATCAAGTCAATTCAAGGCAAATCCCGAAATCAGCGCAAATCCAAACTACTCCGCAAGGAACTTGATACGGGTTTGAGCGAGGCGGAAAAACAGGAATTACATCAGCTTTTGCAGATGTCGTAGCGAGTTGCGTCAGGCTATTCTTATTTAATTTAATAGAAATATACGCTATTATTGATCGTTTAAGTTTCTACTTTCTCAGGCCAAATATATGGATCAAAGCCAGCAGTCGCGGATTAAAGAGCTGATCGCAAAAGGCAAGGAACAGGGATACCTGACCTATTCTGAAGTCAATGATCACTTGCCAGATGATATTGTCGATCCGGAACAGATCGAAGATATCATTGGCATGATCAACGACATGGGGATTACGGTGCATGAACAGGCCCCCGATGCCGATAGTCTGCTGCTCGCTGATAGCGCCGCCACAGACGATGATGCAGCAGAAGAAGCTGCAGCCGCGCTTGCCTCCGTGGATAGTGAGTTTGGCCGCACCACAGATCCGGTCCGTATGTACATGCGTGAGATGGGTATTGTAAACCTGCTGACCCGCGAAGGCGAAATCAAGATCGCCAAGCGTATAGAAGATGGCCTGGCGCAAGTACTGTTTGCACTGGCGCATTATCCAGATTCTATTGCATCACTATTGCAGGAATATGCCAAAGTTGAAGCCAAAGAAAGCCGCTTAACGGATGTTATGGTCAGCTTCATCGATCCTGATGCTGATGCTGATAACGAGATCGAGGACTCGCAACCATCCGCCTCAGCAAACAGCGCAAGCGAAAATGAGTCAACTGATGATACTGACAGCGCAGACGATAGTGACGATGACGATGACAGCGCTACGGAAGAAATAGATACCGGCCCTGACCCGGAAGAGGCCAGACTACGCTTCAAGGACCTGGAGAAACTGTACAAAAAATCCATCTCTGCCGCAGTCCGCAAAAATCCGGGGAAACACGCCGAAGCGCGAAGAGAGGTCGCTGAAAGTTTTATGCGCCTCAAACTGGTGCCCAAATTAATCGACAGGTTGACCAATAGCTTGCGCGAGATGGTGGAGAGAATTCGCCGTCATGAGCGCCAGATCATGGCTATCTGCATCAATAATGCGGCGATGCCACGCAAGGATTTTATTGATACATTTCCGGAAAATGAAACCAATCTGGAATGGGTGAACAATCGTCTGAAATCACGCAAGAAGTACGCTAAAGCACTCGTAGAGTACAAGGATGAAATACTCCATTTGCAGAACAAACTGCTAACTATTGAGAGCGAAACAGGCCTGACCATTGGCGATATCAAAGACATCAATCGGCGCATGTCGATCGGTGAAGCGAAGGCCCGACGCGCAAAAAAGGAAATGGTCGAGGCCAACCTGCGCCTGGTGATTTCCATCGCCAAAAAATACACCAATCGCGGCCTGCAATTTCTTGACCTCATCCAGGAAGGTAATATCGGCTTGATGAAGGCAGTGGACAAATTTGAATACCGGCGCGGCTATAAATTTTCTACGTATGCAACATGGTGGATACGCCAGGCCATCACCCGCTCCATCGCAGATCAGGCCAGAACCATTCGAATTCCGGTTCACATGATTGAGACGATCAACAAGCTCAA
>JBGTHR010000285.1:0-3377 GCA_041746095.1 Gammaproteobacteria bacterium
AGACCGAGCGCGATTCCAGCATGGCGAAATCCACAGGTACGCCATAACAGCCACGCAGCTATTGCCATAAGCAGGTAGAGCACAGTCCAAACCGGGGCAAACAGCCATGCCGGAGGCGCCCACTCAGGTCGAGCAAGTCGAATATAAAACGAACCAGCCTGCGAAGAAGCAATCGCACCGATGGCTGCGAAAACAAAAGTAAACACCAACCAGCCTGCAAGGCCAAATACTTGCTTGGGTAATGAAAGGCGGGACTCAATTTTTCGCATCAGTTATCAATATTTATTTTGAAGGTTACTTATAAAAAATGGCCAGCCAAATCGTAACAATGTTTGGATCAATCCAGGATACCTTGTGCTTTGTATGAGAAGGGATATTTATATAATCCCCTTTCCTGAGATTCACTTCGACTCCAGTATCGAAAAGAATAATACCGGAGCCTTCCAAAACGATCACCCATTCATTTTCAACCTGCTCATACCAGCCTTTGTCAGGAGAGATATGACCTTTTGAGATTATCCTCTCAATCCTCACATTCTCACTTTTAGCCAGCACCTCACATACTTCTTTCTCAAAACGTTCTGGCAACAATGAGAAAAAATTCCCCATAACCTTAAACTCAGTGGTGAACTATTGAGATAGGGGGATTTAATAGTGATGACGATCTATTGGACATGGAGCAGTATATCAACGACATAATCAGGACGTTTCAGGATTGGCGCAAAACGCACTCATCAAGCGCAATGCCAGCTTATCTTTTATTTGTTCAACATGCTCAGGTTCATAAGGGCTAAAAGGTTTTACGCCCCACACCACATCGGGCCAGCAGATATCTTTGCGATTTCTGCCAACGACATGAACATGTAACTGCGGAACGACATTTCCGATCAAGCCTATATTAATTTTATCTATTTCAAAATTGCTATGAATGAATTCGGAAATCAGATTTACCTGACTCATAATCCGCATCTGGAATCCAGCATCCAATTTGTAGAACTCAATTTCATCAGTGTCTGGAACCAAAACAATCCATGGGAACAACGCGTTTCGCATCAAAAGGACATGAGTCGCACCCAGCCATCCCAGCAGATGACCATCTGCTTTCAACCTGGAGTCGAGTATGATATCTGGCATGGCTTCAATCCTTATCAAGTTGATATCGGCACAATCTTACACGCAACTCCCTGCATCAGTGTCATTCCCGACAGTAACCTTCGCCCGGACGAATAGTCAGGCAGTTCTTCTTATCCACGAGCCACTTCATCCCGGTACCGGCTCCATCAGCAGGATGAATAATTTCTTTCACTTCTTTTCTCTCAAATTCGATTTGATGGTCAACACTAGAGCCGTTATAGGATATTGGCCCATCCAGATTCTGAATAGTAATCTCATATTGTCCCTGGCTGCCGGTAATCATAAGAAACGTTCCCTCGGGACCGTTCCACTGACCTGACCAGGCATCTGTCGTAGCAATAGATTCCTGTACTTTCGAGCTATCCACTTGCACAGCTGCCGTATCGGATTCCTGATTCGTACACGCCACGATTGCACTCACTGTTATGAGCAAAGCAATTCGCATAATTGATTGCGACTGGAAAGAATAGCGGATCTGCTTAAACCATTTATTTGTCATATGGGTTCTTATTAAAATAATTCGCGAAGCACAAAATAAAATCAGTTCGGAATAAAATACTCGCTATTACGCCGCATGTGATTTTCTTATGAGGTAAACAAAGTCCACCACGTCAGGGCAAGGCATAAAAGCACCACAGCGGTCAGCAGACTGCGTAGCTTAAGATACCAGCGCGGGAACCACCCATATAACACCCAAGCCACATCAATAGCATAAACCACAATAAAAGTGGCTATCAGAACCGGGAGTGCAATTAGTTGAGGTAACAACAGGCAACTCCAGGCAAAGAGCGGAGGTATAACCGAGAGCATATAGCGCGGTGTTTTTCTACTACCACACTCAACAACGGTACCACCCCATTGTGTGCCAGCCATGAATGAGACAATCACTGCAGCATAAAACACTAAAGCGGACACTGCATACTGGCCGATCACGCTGGCGCCAAACAAACTGCCCACCGCACCCAGTATAAATGGAATCAACCCAGTTAAGCCTAACCATAGAGCGATCGTCGGCATTTTGGCAATACGCGAATGACTGCGTAGCTCGCGCTCACCGCCAGCAAAGTGGCCATCCACGAAGATCATCGGTAAATGATCCCACTTTGTATAATCGCGAAGTTCGCCGAAGCGCTGCCGCTGGATGGCATCGCCCATGCCCATCTGTTCGACATGATAACCCTGCCCCGCTGCTTTCAGCGCGGCTTCGGCTTCTCGAATGTCCGTAAGACTGGAGACAAAGATCACCACATCGTGACCAGCAAGAATCTCAACCAGCCAATCAGGAAAATCCTCCGTCGACGAGGATGCCGAGTGCTTATTATGATCTGGATATGACATAGCCTGATTCATCTCTTTAAGACTGGAATATCCGATCAACGGAGTGTCCACACGGTTTTATTAGCCCCTATACAGTAGGCGGCATCTCCGAGGATATCATCACCTTCGGCGCGGTTTCTGGAGAAATCGAGCGCCCGGTTCTCGAAGATGGTGATGAGGTTGGTGAGCCGATCCACCATTTCCTTGCCGCTGCCAAGCTTGTTGGCGTCGTTGAAATCCGGCAGATCAGAGAGTTTGTTGGCATTTGCCAGTGGGGCGATGATCTTTTTGTTGATCAGGTCACCGATGTCCGGCTTGCCCTTGAGCGCCACCATGTCGCGGAAACTTGCGCCCTCAGGAATGGTGATCGGCGCATAGGGATGACCTGAAAACTTGTCGCTGACATATTTGATGAACAGTAGCACCAGTACATAATCCTTGTACTGGCTGGCGTCCATGCCGCCACGCAGCTCGTCGCAGCTTTGCCAGAGGGAGGAATAGAGTTCAGATTTTTTCAGCGCCATACGGTTATTTTTCTTTTAATGCTTATTGTTTGTCATCATTCTTAAAAAGCTAACGATTCAGGCATGTCATGCCTTGCTGATTGAGGATGTGGTGGACTTCTCTATTCCGAGTGAATTCTTGCCCCCTTAAAGGCCAATATAACCGATAATCAGGCCTCTTTGGATGAACCATGATAAATACAGTAATTTTGAAGTGAATCAGTTTTCCGGCGGCGTTCACAAAGAGCATGCCTCTGTCACTGGTGACGACATATCATCACTGGACGGCATCGAGAGAAAGCGGCTAGATTGGCCCTACTGGGTATATATGCATTGAGTGGATATGCATGTCCACCAGCTATGCGGATGGTTTCGTCGTAACAACAGTTCAGCCAAGTGCGAGCTACGCGTCTATTGATGCGT
>JBGTHR010000286.1:0-3141 GCA_041746095.1 Gammaproteobacteria bacterium
TACTGCACCTTGTTCGAAAGCCACCGGCGCATGGCGCTGAAAGTGCAACAGTAGATGAAGCAGACTCAACGAGTCCTTGCCACCGGAAAGCCCAAGTAAAATTCGGTCCCCAGAGCGAATCATGGCAAAGTCCGCAATCGCCCGGCCGGCATGACGCAGTAGGGATTTGGGCGGTTTAAGATATGAGTGCGCCATATGCCAATAAACAGTGATTCAGTGATTCAGATTGGTATAGTATACCTGCCTTGATGAACACGGAATTTACTGTCCGCGCCAATAGATAACTATCCAGATTTATGTCTCTGCTTACACTGTATCCCGCTATCCTACCAAATCATCACTTCACACTTGCGGTTTCTCCGCTGCACACCCTATATGTGGAAGAGTGTGGAAATCCACACGGCCTGCCGGTGGTCTTTCTGCATGGTGGGCCTGGCGCTGGTTGTGAGGCCTATCACCGGCAATTTTTTGATCCTGAAATCTACCGTATTATCCTGTTTGACCAGCGTGGTTGTGGCCGATCATTCCCGCATGCGGAACTCAGGGAAAATTCCACGCCAGAACTGGTGCAGGATATTGAAACTCTGCGGCAGCATTTAAGTATCGATAAATGGGTCGTATTCGGCGGATCCTGGGGATCCACGCTGGGTCTGGCCTATGCCGAAACCTATCCGGAGCGAGTGCTGGGGCTGATACTGCGTGGCGTATTTCTATGTCGCGACTGCGATATTCACTGGTTTTATCAGGACGGCGCCAGCCGCCTGTTTCCGGATTACTGGCAGGATTACATCGCGCCGATTCCCGCCGATGAGCGGCACGACATGCTGCAGGCCTATCACTCGCGCTTGACCGGTGAGGATGAAGTCGCACGCATGGGTGCGGCGCGCGCCTGGTCAGTATGGGAAGGTCGCACGGCCACGCTCAGACGCAATCCGTCAGTAGTGGAACACTTTGGCGGCGCACATGTCGCACTGAGTCTGGCGCGCATCGAAAACCATTATTTTATTAATAAAAGTTTCTTGCGCCCTGATCAATTGCTACAGGATGCCTGTAAGTTACAGGACATACCGGGTGCGATTGTGCATGGCCGTTATGATGTGGTGTGTCCGGTTGACCAGGCCTTCGCACTGTCCGAACGATGGCCAGGGGCGAACCTTTCGGTTATTGATGATGCCGGACACTCGGCAACTGAGTTCGGCATCGTGGATGCATTGATCCGGACAACTCGTTCTATCGGTCAACTATATAGTTCATAGGCTGGTGTAAAGGCCGATGCAGATCGTAATAATACTGCTGCAGTTTCTCAAGGAGCTGGCAGGTTCAGAATGATCTCCTTATTGCAGCGCGTCACGCGGGCTCATGTCACGGTTGATGATCAGATCATTGGCCGGATTGACAACGGTCTGCTGGTGTTTGTTGCGTTCGAGCATCTGGATGGTGAGCCACAAGTGAAGCGTATGCTGAATCGGTTGCTGGGTTACCGAATGTTCGGCGATAGTACGGGTAAAATGAACTTGAATCTTGTCGATGTGGTCGGCGGTTTGTTGCTGGTGCCCCAATTCACTCTGGCGGCGGACACAGGCAAGGGCATGCGGCCGAGCTTTTCGCGTGCCGCGGAGCCGCAGAAAGCCGAAACGCTGTTTAACCTGCTGCATGAGCGTGCGGCGCATGCGCATCCCAAGGTTTCAGCGGGACGTTTCGGTGCTGACATGCAGGTGGAGTTGATCAATGATGGCCCGGTGACGTTCTGGTTACATGTTCCTTCCGATGGCGCCTGTTAATGCTGCAGATTTGCAGACGGAGTCAAGTACTGCTTTAATGTAGAATAATGCATTCATCACATATTACTGGTTGATTCTAATGTCCACTCGCAGCGCCCGCGTCGAGCGCAACACGCTAGAAACTCAAATCTCCGTGCAGTTGAATCTTGATGGCCATGGCCAGTCTGAATTTGAGACCGGCATTCCCTTCCTGGATCATATGCTGGATCAGGTGGCCAGACACGGCCTGCTTGATTTGCAGATAAAGGCTAAAGGGGATCTGCATATCGATGCGCACCACACCGTTGAGGATATTGGCATCACTCTGGGACAGGCCTTCAGCAAGGCGCTAAGCGACAAAAAAGGCATTCAACGCTATGGATATGCCTACGTGCCTCTGGACGAGGCGTTGTCACGAGTGGTAATCGATTTTTCCGGCCGACCCGGTATGCAGTATCACGCGGATTATCCGCGTGCGCGAATCAGCGAATTTGATGTCGATCTGATCCATGAGTTTTTTCAGGGTTTTGTCAATCATGCGCATGTCACTCTGCATATTGACAATCTGCGCGGCAGCAATGCCCACCATATCGCAGAGACTATATTCAAGGCGTTTGGCCGGGCGGTGCGTATGGCGATCGCGCTGGATTCGCGCATGCAAGGACAGATGCCATCCACCAAGGGTAGCCTGTAGGTCAATTCTAAAAATGCGTCTTTTCCGCGATAGCGGTGTCACCGCCGTGCTCGAATCCTCATGTATTCACCCATGTATTCGACTAGGCACTGCGGTTCTGTGCGCGGCGCTTCCTAGCTCTCACGAAAAATTCACTATTTTTAGAAATGCCCTGTAATTGTGATTACTCGAATACGGATTGCAAACTCTAATCTAACGTTTTATGAGCATAATCGCTGTCATCGATTATGGCATGGGCAACTTGCGTTCAGTTGCCAAGGCCCTTGAGTATGTTTCTGCTGGCCGTGACAAAATCGTTGTGACTTCAAGTACCAATGAAGTGCAAAGTGCGGACAAGGTGGTATTTCCCGGTCAGGGGGCCGCGCGTGATTGCATGCGGGCGCTGGATAGCCTGAATCTGCGCGAGTGTGTTTTAGAGGCCGCTAGCGAAAAGCCGTTTCTGGGCGTATGTATGGGCATGCAGGTGCTCATGGACTTTAGCGAGGAAAACAATGGAATCCCCTGTCTGGGCCTGTATAAAGGCGCGGTAAAGCATTTCCGCACGCTCACAGAACCTACAAAGCCATCTATGCACTACAAAATTCCCCATATGGGCTGGAACCAGATCCATCAAAAAACTGCCCATCCATTATGGGAGGGCATTTCGCAGGACAGTTATTTTTATTTTGTGCATAGTTATTTCGTCGC